>JADFJY010000029.1 GCA_022565935.1 Nitrososphaerota archaeon | reverse complement strand
TTTTAATTGCATAGATTGCAGCATTGCCCGCTTTATTAATTCCAACAGATACAACAGAAGAACCTGATGGCATTTCAGTAATTGATAATAATGAATCTAATCCACCAAATGCAGAAAATTTCATAGTATAAGTTTTTTTTGTTTGTTTGTCATTGTAAACTAGTATAGGTACTCCAATAACAGGAATTATTGTATGTGAAGCAATCATTCCAGGTAAGTGTGCTGCACCACCAGCACCTGCTATTATTATTTTAAATTTCATTTTTTCAGCATGTTTTGCATATTCATCTAATCTGGATGGAGTTCTATGTGCAGAAACAATTTGATCTTCATGTTTAATTTTAAATTCATCTAATATTTCGGCGGCATCTTGCATAATTCTACTATCTGAACTAGAACCCATAATGATTCCAACTAGTGGTTTTTTTGAATATGTCATATTATTAGAAAAAACTAGAGAGTAATTAACGATAACTGTTATGAAAAACCCAATTATATTATTCAAATCAACATTAGCTATTTTTAGTCCATCCCATTGATGAATATGTTGACAAAGATCCTTGGAATTATAGGTGGAGGACAACTTGGAATGATGATTACAGAGGCAGCAAAGAAAATGCCTGAACATATATCAAAAATTATAGTATTAGATCCAACTGAAAACTGTCCTGCAGCTCAATCTGGTGCAGAACAAATTGTAGCTGATTTTAAAAATAAAGATGCAATTGTAGATTTAGCAAATAAATCAGATATTATTACTTATGAGATTGAATCTGGAGACAGTGATGTTCTAAAATCTATCGAAAAAAATACAGAGGTAAATCCCTCTCCGGAAACACTAAAAATTATTCAAGACAAGTTTTTACAAAAATCATTCCTACTGGAAAATGATATTTTAGTTCCAGATTTTATTAAAATAGAAAAAATTGAAGATGTTAAAGATGGTTTGAAAAAATTTGGATTTCCTGCATTATTAAAAGCAAGGAGAGATGCTTATGATGGCAGAGGCAATTTTAAAATAAATTCAGAAGATGAAATTCAGAAAGCATTTGATTATTTCCAAGGACAAAACCTGTTACTGGAAAAATATATTCCATTTAAAATGGAAGTATCCGTAATTGCATCACGAAATACTAAAGGTCAAATCAAAACATACCCGCTAGTTGAAAACATTCATGAAGAAAACATTTTACGTGAAACAATAGCTCCTGCTAGGGTCACAGAAGAAATTACACAAAAAGCTGAACAAATTGCAGAAAAAATAATGAAAGTTATCAAAGGAGCAGGTACTTTTGGAATAGAAATGTTTGTGACTCTAGATAACAACATAGTAATTAATGAAATTGCACCTAGAGTTCACAATTCAGGTCACCATACATTACAATCAAGTGAAACATCACAATTTGAGCAACATCTAAGAGCAATTTTGGGTTTAGAGCTTGGAAGTACTAAACTACTTCATAATACTATAATGTACAATATTTTGGGATCAAAAGAATTTGAAGGAGAATACAAATCAATTACTCTCTTAGAGTCAAATGTATATCTGAAAATGTATGGAAAACAAATTTCAAAACCATTACGAAAACTGGGACATTTTAATTTAGTTGCAAAAAATGGTGAAACAGTAGAACAATTATTGGAGAAACTTAAAACTCTCAAAGAGAAAGTTATTACTCAACCTCTTTACTAAATTAGTAAAACCCTAACAAAATATGCCCTAATACATTTATTAATTAATTAAAAATTAATTGAAACATGATATCTCCATCACTTGTATTATCTGGAATTTCGATAATTCTTTTGATAATATATGGTGCTGATGCCATGGTTGGTGGTGGCGGAGCAGGAGATGGATTCTTACCATTAGACGCAATGACACGTGGAATAGGTCTTGGAATGCCTCCAATAATTTTGTCATTTGTTGCATTTTTCATATCAAAAAAACCCCCCTTCAAAGTTTTAGGCATTATGCTTACTGTAACTGGCATATTGATCATTATTGGTGGTGCAATGTTTTTTGTTGATGCTGCAGAAACTGAAAACATGGCTAGAATGGCAGGTGAAGGTGGAGGATTAATTGTAATTGGTATAATCATCACTATATTGGGCGGAATAAAGATTAAAAAATCCTAAATGATTGATATTGCCAACCTGTTCCAAATGTAATAATGATGTAAAAAAAGTCTATGATTGTGACCATACTGATTTTAAAGAATATTGTGTAGAGTGCTATACCGAATTACATTACTACTTGACAGAGGAAAATTGAGGATATACCAACTGAGAGAGAAATTGCTATTACTCTTGATTTGAAAATTTTCATATACTCTAAAAATAAGACAATAATTAATTGAAAGCAATAATTTTAGCAGGTGGACGAGGTAAAAGATTAAGTCCAATTACAGATTATTTCCCAAAACCTCTCATTTCAATAAAAAATATTTCAATTATTGAATGGCAGATAAAATATCTTAAAAAATATGGAGTAAATGAAGTAATTATCTGTACAGGATATAAAACAAATATGATTGAAAATTATTTATCTGTGAAAAAGATAGGCATAAAAATAAAATTTTCAATTGAAAAATCACCATTAGGTACTGCTGGTGCAATAAAAAAGGCAGGAAAAATGATTGATGACAAATCATTTTTTGTAATTAATGGAGATGTAATAACAAATATTGATTTAAAAAAACTTTCCAGAAAACCAAATTCTATAGCATCTATTGAATTACGAACTAAATTTGGTACTTTAGAAACAAATGGAAACAAAATATCAAAATTTAGAGAGAAAAAAGAGATTTCAAACTTGTGGATGAATGCAGGAATTTATCATCTTCAAAAAACAATACTCAAAGATTTACCAAATAAAGGTGATATAGAAAAAACACTTTTTCCAGATTATGCAAAAAAAGGTAAACTCATTACAATTAAATTTAAAAAGATAAAATGGTATTCCATAGACTCTTTCAAAGATATTGAAGAATGCTCACTAGAAGTAGAAAAAATAATAAAATAAAATTTTAATTTTTATGCACCAGTTCGGTGCAATGTAACCATCATGTATGCTACTTCTTCTACAAAGGATTCATCTTTGCTAACTAGGGTGTATTGCGTAGCATTATTCCAAAAGGTTTCCCCTTTGTACGATTTCTCATTAAAAATCTGTTCACTCAATGTTTATGATTATTATCTGATCTGATAATACTCAACCTCAACCAAAATTAACCTATTACTAAAACAGATACGCTAAATATCCAGTGTACATACAATTTTCATGCGAATAGGATGTAGTCTAGGCTCATTACTTTCAGTAAATCAGGTTCTAGAATCCTCAAAAATTTTGTCTAAAACTAATATCGATTCAATTTGGATACCTGAAACATGGGGAATGGAGAACTTTTCAATGTTAAGCGCTGTTACAAACCAGACAAAAACCCAAAAAATAGGCTCATCTATTATCAATATCTATTCAAGAAGTCCATCACTAATTGCAATGGGGGCATCTACTGTAGATACTTTATCTGATGGACGATTAATTCTTGGTCTTGGAACAAGTAGTTTACCGTTAGTTGAAACTTTTCATGGTGATAAATTTGAAAAACCATTACAGCGAATGAAAGAATGTGTTGAAATAATAAGATTAGTTCTATCAGGGAAAAAAATTAATTATACTGGAGAAATTTTTGATTTAAAGAATTTTACATTATTGACGAAACCTAAAAGAAAATCAATCCCAATTTATTTAGCAGCAGTCAATGAAAAAATGGTTAATTTAACATGGAATATTGGAGATGGTGTAATTTTTTATCTAAGACCAATAAATGAGATGAAAGAAACAATAACAAAAATGCAATCAAAGAAAAAAATTGATGTAGCTTGTCAGATAATTACATGTGTTACAGAAGATTCAGATATTGCAATTAAACGTGCTAAAAAAACATTGGCTTTTTATGTATCTGTAGGAAAAGTATATAGAGAATTTTTAGAAAAAAATGGATTTAAAAATGAAACATCTAATATATTTGATGAATTTAAAAAATCAGGATCAAAATCCACTCATGAATTTGTCACTGATTCTATGCTACAATCGCTTTGTATAGCTGGTACTTTAGAAGAATGTAAAAAACAACTTCAAAAATTTTATGAATCAGGATTAGATTTACCAATAATTCAATTTAATCCAGTTGGTGATGTATCTGAATCTTTTGAACTATTAAAAAAAATATTTTTGGAGGAATAAAAATGATCAAAGTAGGAATTGCAGCATATGGAATTACTCCATTTACAAAAGATGATCAGAAAATTGAATCTGTTTTACTTAAATCTGTAAAAAAACTCTTTGAAAATAACCCTAAAATTAATAAAAATGACATTGATGCTGTTTTAGTTTCTACAAACAATAATTCAAAATACCTAGCCCCAATTTTATCAGAAATGATAGGAATTCAACCAAAAATTGCTCACTCCATAGAAAGTTTATGTAATTCAGGCACAAATTCAATAGTTTCAGCCTATTCCTATATAGTGTCAGGTCTTGTAGATATGATTCTCATTAACGGTGCTGAAAGGTATGACAGTCCAGGACAAATCTTAGAATGGGATGATTCTAGGGGAGAGTTCAAACATCCAATTTTTTGGGCATCTATTTTTACTAAATCATATAAACGAGAATTTTCAATTACAGATGAACAACTGGCCATTGTTTCAGTAAAAAATCACAAACAAGCTAAAGAAAACCCTAATGCGCTATCAAAGAAAACATTCACAATACAAGATGTAATGAATTCTAAAAAATTAACAGATGATCTTAGACTATTAGATTGTTCAAGACCTTGTACTGGCGGTGCATCTATTCTTCTTGCATCTGAAGAAACAACTAAAAAAATTACAGACATACCAATATGGATTACAGGTATTGGACAAAAAACAACTTCTGCAGCATTTACAAAAAATATGTCATTTAGTTCAATGGAATCTAGTAAAATAGCTGGATATGCTGCATTAAAAATGGCAAATCAAAACATACAAGATATTGATGTTGCAGAATTACATGATGCATTTTCTGTTTGTGAACCTATGGCATTAGAATCCCTTGGTTTCTCTGATTTAGGTAATGGAACTAGTATAATTAAAGAACTTTATGAGACAAATGATTTTAAAATAAATCCTAGAGGTGGGCTGATTGGTTCAGGACACCCGCTTGGGGCAACAGGTATAGCTCAGACTATAGAAATAACACAACAACTTCAATCAAATGCAGATACAAGACAAGTTGACAATGCTAATGTGGGATTGGTTCATAACATGTCTGCAGCAGCTACATCTTCAACAGTGTTGATTTTAGAGAAATGAGTTTTGAGTCAGAGTTAATAAAAGGAACATTCTGTATTCCTGAATGTACAATTTGTAAGAAAATTGTTTGGCCACCTGTTGAATTTTGCAGCAATTGTTTTGGTACTGTATCTCTAAAAAAAGGTGATTTTAAAGGCAAAATAATAGAGTTTTCAAGGCAAAACAAGGAATATTTTTGCATAATAGAGTTTGAAAATACTATAAAGATAATGGCAAAAATTTCACAAATGCCGGAAATAGGACAAACAGTTAAAATTTCAAAATGTGGTATTGTTAATGGGAATTATTTTTTTTATGTTAATTGAATTTTGTGTAAATATATGGAGTTTCAATTTTCTGATCAAAAGTCCATATAGTTGGCAATGAAACTGTATCAATAATCTCCAAATTGTGTTTTTTAATAATTGACCCCCATCCACCATTTGATATATTAATTGATAATTGTTTTTTAGAATTTGTCCCAGCAAATACTATTCCAGCGTTATGTGATATGTTTGAAATGTCCTTTATTTTATTAATAATATTAGTTGCCAAAATGTCACCACCCATTTGAGAAAGACCACCAATGAAAAATACTGGGTGTGTTAATCCAAGTTGAGAATAATCAAACTCTAATGCATCGTTACATTTTGGATTAAAGTTTTGATTTGTAGATTTACTAATTCTTTCTTGTAATTCTACTAACACATCATCGATTTCAATACTATGTGAAATTAACCCCAATATTTTTCCACAGAATGCAATTCGTCCATCACCAGAACCAACATCTACTAATTCAGTATATCCAAATTTTTTTGCAACAAGAGCCATTACATATGCAGACATTATCCAAGTTGGGTAAAATGGTTGACAACTAGAGCCGTGTTTAATGCTATTTAGCCAATATTCGTTAATATCGCCCTCATAAACAACACATGTTGTTCCAGCAATTTTTTCTTCATATGAATTAAAGTAAATTGGATTTTTTTGAGCAAAATCATGAAGCATTTCTAAATGATTTGAATTTACTGGAAATTGTATAGAAGTAGAAACGGGTATTACTTCTTGAATATGAGCACTTCCAGTATAATTTTTTGCAAAGTCTTGTTTTACTAAAACCAGATTTTTGACAAGAACATCAAGCATAAATTCGGTCAAATGAATGGGTTTGATAAACTCATTGCATCATAATATGATTATTTAGATAAAAGAGATGCAAGTTTTTGTTCAACTTTTTTTTAATTGTTTTTGTTTGCGTTATTTCAATATGCTTAAGTTCTCACCATTAGAGAGAATTTATGGAAGGTTCAGAAATAGCAAAACGTGACCATCAGAGAAATAAATCTGAAATTGTAAAATTAGTGAAAGAAATGTTTGATTTAGAAAAATGGGGTGATGAAGAATATAAGAAAAAACTGCAAGAATTAGTTATGAAAGATAATGATCTAATTAGAGATGTTATTAGAAAAATTAAGTCAGAAAAAGCTTTCGAATGAAACTTGTAATTATTGTATCTGAAAAACACAAATGAAAGTATGTTAGTACAAGTGTAACTACCTTGAATGCAAGCTAATAGTTCTATAACTACTCAATTATGAAAAATTAGTGCTTAAATAAAATTAAATAAAATTACGTAACAGCATCACAAACATAGGGTATTCTGTAATTACCAGCTTTACTATATCTAACAATGAGAACAATTTGTCATTGGGAACAAAATCTATTACTTTAACAATTTCAAAACAAAAAATTATCAAAAAAAGCAAGAAAAATAATCAGAAAGCTTCCAGATTACGTAGACAAAGAGGGTATCACTGGGAAGATACATTGGTAAAACGATTCAATAGCGCAGAAGAATGGAAAGCATTTAGACTTGGATCGCCTAGCATTGCACTGCCAGATGTATTAGCAGTAAGTACAGAAAAAAATACAATTTATGCAATAGAGGCAAAATCTGGAACCAGTACATCATTACCAGTTCCAGCAGATCAAATTGAGCGATGTTTAGAATGGATTAAAACATTTGATATTTTCAAAAAAAGAAATGTGCTTTTGGCATTCAAATTTCTCTCAAAGAAAAGGATAGGGATAGGAAAATATGAAAGTCGAGAATTAAGAGAATTCTACAAAATTTGGGATAAATCTCTAGAAATCACAGATTGTGTTTGTACGTATGAGGGAAAATTTTTTGCGAAGATAGACGGTACAAGAAAAGAACTTTTTCTCAAGGAATGCTCCATGCCATTTAAGACAAAACAAAGAAATACACATAACCTGATTTAATTTTCAAATCATTTTATAAGGATAATATGTAAGAATGAATGATGTCTGAAGAAAATAATGATGTTGAATCAACTGAGTTAAGTTCTGAATCTCTATTAGAAACAGTTTCAGATGCACAAGTCCGTTCACGAATTAGTTTTGAAGAATTTACTGATGAACGAACCCTGATTAGTTATGATACTTTTGGAAAAAAACAAATGAAAATCAAAGTATTGGAAGTATCTGATGAGACTCCATCTGAAAGATGGAAGTTGGGAGATCGCGTAAAAATAACAAAAATTCTTCTTACCATCAAACATCTTGAAACACAGCAAGTAGAAGAAGGAGAATGTGATATTGAATCTATTGAAAGAGAGTTAGCTGAAAAGAGACATTATACTTCAACTAACAGGTGGGTTCCAGTAGACTCTATTAAAAATGGGTATGTTTTAAAAGAATATCACACCAGATTAATTACCGATGCACATGCACTAGATTATATTATATTTTGATTAGATTTTATATCAAATATTTTTTATTAATCTCTGAAAAACATTATAAACAAACAAATTTGAAAATGGTGTATGAGTTCAAAAGAATTTGAAGTAAATGGAACTGATTACAAAGTTGTATTAACAGACCAAATAATAGGTCAAGTTAACAACCTCAAAGATCTTTATAATACTTCGTACGAAGACCCAGAAAGCTTTGAAGATGTCAGTGCTGAAATTTCAAGTACAATTAATGAAATTGCTAGTAATGTGGAACCTCCCGCAAATGACAGTGACCTTGACGGACTTATTCAAGAGATTATCAAAGCAGTTGATTCCAAGGCATCAGAAATTGAGAAAGAATTACAAGAAAAAGAAAAACCCAGAAAGAAATCAAAATCTAAAAAATAAATCCGTTTAACCTTAAACTCATAAAAAATCGTGGCATACATTATATTCTAAATATGATAATTACCAATATGTCTAGAAGTTGTGAGTGTGGTATTTGTGGTCATCATAGCGAATCAGAATGTCTTGAAAAAGAATGTAAATGTTGTTTAAATTTCCACGAAAGATCAGGTCCTAAAAGAAAATAATGTTTTTAACTTAATTATTTTTATTAAAACAACTACATTTTTTTGAAATATGTCTTGAACATCCAAATAATTTATGATCTTTACAACCACACAACACACATTTTTTTTCTACAGTCATGTTCTTTCAATTAATTCCTCAACATCTTCCATCATGTTTTTACCTTCTAAGGCTTCCAATATTTTTAATCTCATATTTTTTACCCTGTTAAGATCATTGGAATATAATGATGCCATAGTTTCTATTTCTTTTTCAAAGTAGTAATTATCCAAATAATGCTGAAATTTGGATTTAATGGTACTAAAATTAGATAAAGAAATCTTATCGATATCAATTTTGTTTGATACAACTTTTAAGAATCCATTAATTTTCAACATCTCTATTTTTATATAATTAAGATCTTCGTCTTTATCTTCAACTTCTTTAAGTTTATTGTATGAACTCAATATTTGTTTGAGTATATTTTTTAAATATTCATTATAAGTAACCACAATTATTTTTTAGATTAATCTAATCTAAAGTTTGGGAAAAATAGCTTGACTTGTATAAAATTTACACATTTGCTTTAAATTATCATAAATTATCTATAATGACAATGCATGATGATGCTTATCTCAAGTGTATTGATCCTCAATGTGGTTTAGAATATCAAATAAAGAGTACAAATCTACAATGTGACAAAGGCCACATGTTAGATGTCAAATATAAAAAGAAACCATCAGATAGTCTAAAGGAGGAATTTTACAAGAGACGAAATTCTCAAGGAAATATTTTCAACGAAAGTGGTGTTTGGAGATTTAGAGAATTGCTTAATTTTTGTCAAATTGATACTGAAAATATCGAAGAATGTTCAAAATATTTAGTATCACTTGATGGTGCAGAAGGAAGACAATCAAAGCCATATCATATGTCAAAAGCTGCAAAATTCATAGAAACTTCAAATGAAAATTTATGGTTACAGCCTGAAGGATACAATCCAAGTGGTTCTTTCAAAGATAATGGTATGGCTACAGCAGTCACTCATGCAAAAATGATTAATGCAAAAAGAATTGTTTGTGCATCAACTGGAAATACATCAGCTTCTGCTGGAATGTTTGCAGCAAATGAAGGAATTGATTGTGATGTCTATATTCCTGCTGGGCAAATTGCACCAGGAAAACTTAGTCAAGCATATCAATTTGGAGCTCAAATTATACAAGTAGACGGAAATTTTGATGATGCATTAAAACAATCACTAGAAGATGTACAAAATAATAATGGATATACAGTAAACTCAATAAATCCATTTAGAATTGAAGGACAAAAAACAATTCCATTTAGAGCATTAGAGTATCTTAATTGGGAATCTCCAGATTGGATTGTTTACCCTGGAGGAGCTTTAGGAAATACATCAAGTTGTGGTAAGGCATTAATGGAATTATATGAATGGGGCTGGATTAAAAAAATTCCAAGAATTGCAGTCATTAATTCTGAAGGTGCAAGTACATTATCAGATTTGTATAATGGAAAATTTGAAGAAGAAGAGCTTAGATGGAATAAAGGCAAACCAAATACCGAATTAATAACAAGATACTATAATCATTTAGATAAAGAAAAAATACGTCCCAAAACCAAAGCTACTGCAATTCAAATTGGAAGACCAACAAATATTTTGAAAGGTTTACGTGCATTAGAATTCACAAACGGTATAGCAACAACAGTTTCAGACTCTGAGATGCTTGATGGTATGTCAGTTGTAGGTCTAAACGGTTTTGATTGTGAAATGGCATCAGGTGCAACAGTTGTAGGGATTAAGAAATTAATCAATGAAGAAATAATCAAAAAAGATGATGTAGTAATAGGAATCCTTACAGGTAGACAAAAAGATGCAATGCTTCCTGTAGAATATCACAATAATCCTCAAAATAAATTTGCAATACCGCCAAAAAATTAGGCACATTTTTAGGCTCGATTAATTTAGAATTGTTTTGATAAGTTAAGAGTTAAATCTCAGTTTTACAAAAACATTCTAACCAAAAGATGGTGTTAATAAATTAAATGAATTACTTCCATAGTTATTCTAAGAAATATTATCGGAGGATGTCATGGTAGAGTTATGGGTTGAGATTGCAATATTATCTGTTCTTATTGGATTATCTGGATTTTTTAGCGGATTAGAAGTTGCACTGGTGGGAATCAGAAAATCAAAAGTCATTCAACTTTTTCAAGAAGGAAAGAAAGGATCAAAAGCATTACACAAATTAAAAACAAATCCAAGCTGGATGATGTCAAGTGTAAATCTTGGCAATAATCTTGTAAATGTAGGAGCATCTGCACTTGCAACAAGTTTAGCAATTAGATTATTTGGAGATGACGGTTTAGGAATTGCAGTCGGGGTTATGACATTTGTAATTCTTGTATTTGGTGAAATTACTCCAAAAACATACTGCAATGCAAATTCCACTAAAATTGCACTAAGATTTGCCCCAGTATTACTAACATTTAGTTATGTATTTTATCCAGTTGTAAAATTCTTTGAGATTATTACAAGAGGTGTAGTAAGACTAACTGGAAGTAGCTATATGCCTCCACCAATAACTGAAGAAGATATCAAAGGAGTAATTGATCAAGGATTAGAAGAAAAAGCAATTGAGAAAGATGAAATGAAGTTAGTTCATGGCGCTCTGAAATTTGATGATACTGTGATTCGTTCTGTAATGACTCCCAGAACAAAGATGTTTACACTTAATTCGAAAATGTTACTTTTTGAAGCACTGCCACTAATTAATCAAAGTGGACATTCTAGAATTCCAATTTATGGTGACACAAAAGATGATATTGTTGGATTTATTCATGCTAGAGATATTCTAAAAGTATTAGAAAAAGACAACAAAATGGTGAGCCTGGAACAGATTTCAAGAAAACCCGTTTTTGCATCTCAAGAAAAAATGGTTAGTTCTTTGTTAAAGGAGATGCAAGGAAGGCGAACTCACATGGCAATTGTAATTGATGAACACAATGGGGTTGAAGGTCTGGTTACTCTGGAAGACTTGGTTGAAGAGATTGTAGGTGAAATTGAAGATGAAACAGATCTGCCTAAACCAATTGGATATGAAAAAATTGATCAAGATACAATAATTACTAATGGTGATATTGAGATTGACATTATTAACGAAATTTTCAATACTAACATTCCAGAAGGTGATGATTATGCATCACTTAACGGATTACTTCATGAAAAACTCAAAGATATTCCACAAGAAGGAGATAAAGTGGAAATACAAGAGTTAAGAATAATTGTTGAAAAAGTTTCAAAAAATATTCCTAAAAAAATTAGAATTGAGAGAATCAGACACTAATCTTTTTTAGCAAAATATTCTTGTAATTTTTGTTTTTTTTCTTTCATGTGAAAAATTGATTCTGTATGCTCAAATGCATCTTCATATGATTTTTCAAATAGCATTGCTTGCATCAACATATGATTTTCAGGAATCACAATACCTGTTTGATCATCAGAATACATCATTTGAACTGTATCTCCTATTGAAGTTGTCATATTAGCATGAATGTGAATCATGTTTGTATCTGAAAAATTAAAACCCATACTTTGAGCACAATCTCTAACATCTTTGGTACCATTTGCAGTCCACAAAGTGGCTACACCAAATTCATTTGTAAAAATTTCATGAATTTCAGAAGGTTTTGGTGCCAAATCCTTGAATCTAATATCAATTATGTGTAAATGCATTTGTCTTGTTGGAACTTTAATTGCTCTAACATAGAGAGGTGTATCCTTTCCAAAATACATTTTTACATCATCACCATGATGAGGTTTT
>JADFJY010000101.1 GCA_022565935.1 Nitrososphaerota archaeon | reverse complement strand
TGATTTACGCCTGAAAATTGAGCAAATTTTTTGGTTCCATCAGAAGTTGCAAAACCTGAAATCATACAAAGTCTCATGAATTGCTAAATTTATGTCTAAAGCATCACAATCCGATCAAAATACTAACAACAAATAAAGCTCCCGTAATTCTACTGAACATCAATGTAGACGACATGAATGGAACTAGATTCTCAATTGAATCAAAATTTTTCCTTAAGCCCAATCCAGATTTTATCATCAAAGGCATACTAAGAAAAGTGATTAGTGATAGTATGGGAAACAAATTTGCAGATATGCCAATTATTATTATAAAATATGACACTAGTGGAAAAATCCAAAAAAGTTTTGCAGCTTTTTCTTTTCCAACTACAATAACCAAAGTTTTCCTACCTTGAGACTTGTCAGCATCATGATCAGGAAATGAAGTGATAAAAAGTACTAATGAAGATAAAACTCCAACAACAATACCTGCAAGAATAGATTCTATTGTGATTTGACCAGATTGAATAAAATAGGCACCGATAACAATCATGGAACCTTTTACTGCAACAAAAAATTCACCTAAACCAGAATTAACAATTTTAGTTGAATAAAAATAGATAGATAAAATTGCAAACCCCAAAATTATTCCAATAGTAATACCATCAGTGATTACAAAATAGCTTCCAAGTACAGCACCGATTATTAAAAATCCAATTCCAGCACGATACACAGAAGATGGTTTGAGTAATCCTTCTGGTAATACACCAGTTCCACCACTCATCTTGGTTCGATTTGTTTTTGTGTCAATTCCTCTTTTAAAATCCCAAAAATCGTTTAGCAAATCTACACTTGCATGAAGTGCCAACACTCCAGCAAATGTCAAAATTGCATCAAGTGGGTCTATTGAGAAATTTTGCTTCCAATTTAGTGCCAAACCAACAGAAACTGCAATTACCGATGCAAGAAGAAATCTTACTCGAATCACACGAAACCAAACTGAGAGCATCAAAAAGAGTATCAGTTTTTCAGTATAATATTCATGAGTTCTAATTTCAGGCTATTGTTTATATCAAAATTAAATGAAACATGCCTATGATAATTGGTAAAATTTTAGAAAATGAAAAGAGGGTAAAATTCAATGTTGAAATTCATTGCACCAACTGTGGGAAAAAAGTGCCAGGAGGAATACTAGCAGGAGTGAGATATTCTCAAACTAAAGCATTCAAAATAGAATTAGAGAATTTCAAGAAAAAATATCTCTGTGGAATTTGTAGAGATAAAAAAAGACTAGAGAAACATTAGAAAATTAAATCTATTCTGAGAGTCTAAAAATAGATTACAATACCATACAATCATACCAAGGATTCATCATTCACTTCTATAGGCTTTCTGCCCATAAAACCAGAATCTTTTTCATGCCAAAACCTAATTTCAGTTTCGCCATATTTCCAACAGAGCCAAACTTCCTCGTTAAATCTCTTTGAAGGGAAATCAAGTAAGCCTTGTTCAATACTTTTGACTACTACTCCAGTATTTTCTAGGATTTCAACTGATTCATAAAATGTTGTAATTGCAGAATTTAGTTTTTGTTTTAAAGGAACATATTCTTCAAAAGAGCCAGTAGTAGATAGACTCGTTTGTAATTGTTGTTCTAGTTTTGTTACTTCATGTGTTTTAGCCAATGCATACTCAAATTTTTTTATCACATCAGGTAATGCATCATTTGCCTGATTTGTAGTAAAAAATGTGAACATGTGTCTGATCAGAAAGTCTTAATTAAAAATCTTAGGCACAAATTTATTAGGAATTCACTAAGAAACAATACATGAGTGAAGACCAATTAGAATCAATAATAACACAAACTATCAACGGTGCAGTAGCAACAATCCCATCTTATCTAGAAGAAATTAAAGAAAATAAAGAGATGTTTAAAGTAGAAAATCCCAAGGAATTTGTTTTTGGGATTGTAATTGGAATGGCACTTGGAATGAGTGGCGCAATTCTTAGCGCACAAAAAGAAATGCCAACTAAAGAAGACCAAATCAAAGTCAGAGACATGATATACAAATACATACCAGAGATAAGAGAACGAATTTTTAGTTGATATAATTTAATCAGAAAATTTGAGGTGGATTAGAGACTTAATTCTCTTAGATTTTTACATCTGTTTCGGATTGTAACCTCAGTTATTCCCCCAGCTAATGCAAGTGTTCTCTGCCCAACATTTTCACCAGTCGCAAGACTGGCAAGATACAGTGCGGAAGCTGCCATTCCCATTGGATCTTTTCCAGCAAGAATTGTTTCTTCTTCTGCTTTTTTAAGAAGCTTCATGGCATAGCGTTTTGCTTTTTCAGACAAACCAGCAGTACTTGCAATCTTTGCAATACAGGAAATGGAATCAACTACTGGCATCTTCAATTCCAATTCTCTTAAAAGCATCCTATAACACACTGCAAGGTTTTTTCTTTTGATATTAATTGAATTTGAAATTTCATTTAGTGTTCGCGGTGTTCCAGATTCACGACATGCAGCATAAAGTGCAGCAGCAATCAAAGCTGAAATTGATCTTCCTTTTACCAATTTTTTTTCTATAGCTTTTCTGTAAATGTAAGCTGCTTTCTCCACTATAGCATCAGACAGAGATAACTTTTCTTTCATTTTGAGTAACTCGCCTAACGCCTGTTGAAGATTTTTATCAACAGAGCCGCTGATGCGACTTCGACTGTCCCAAATTCTAAGTCGTTTAATTGAGCTTTTCATTGATGCTGATAATGGTTTTCCAGACGAGTCCTTGTTAATTGGATTAATTATAGTACTAAGACCTTGATCATGTCTAGTTAATGATGTTCTATCACCAGTGCGGGATTTGTTTGTAGTATCATCAGAAAATTTTCTTTCGGGGCCAAGAGTGGATACTCTTTCATCAATTACAAATCCACATTTACCACAAAAAAATTCACCAGATTCAGTATCTGTGAGTAAATTATTTTTGCCGCATCTAGGACATTTCTCTTTATTTTGAAGCTGTTGAGTCATATTCCTATAGAATCAAAATTAGTTTAGATAAATAAATCATAATATTTTCCATAATTGAATAGGGATCTACTCATAAATCATCAAGTCTTTTTCTTCAAGCATACTATGAAGATTGTTTACTGAGCGAAAGACGTCTTTCTCAGTTTTGGCTCCAGTACAGACCAGTTTTCCTGATGCAAAAATTAGAATTACGGTTTTAGGGTCAAGCATTCTATGAATGACCCCCGGGAATTGTTCAGGCTCATACATGCTTCTGGGTAATGTTCGTGCAGCTTTTTCAAGATGAATTCGTCCTCCAAGATTTATTGAAGATACGATATTCTGTACA
>JADFJY010000100.1 GCA_022565935.1 Nitrososphaerota archaeon | reverse complement strand
AAGGAAACTTTTTCACTACTATTGCTAGTCCATTTAACACATAGCTAAAAATAAAATTAAAAATAATGTTTAATCAATTAACTAAAAAGAAAAAAAATTCTTGCTTAAAGAGTAGACGTGCGGTAACTGAAATAATCAGTACAATGTTATTAATGGGTATAACAATAACTGGTGCAACAACTCTGACTTACTTTGTAAATGATGGATTTATCTCTGGCAATCTTGAAGCTGTTTCTTTGGACTCTGCATCTAAAAATATTTTACTTCTTGCTTATGATACGAGAGATTCATCTAATCTGTTAACTTTATCTAAAGTACATAATGAGTATACAGGATTTTTGTGTGGAGGAATGGTGACACCATTTGGAACTTGTAATGAATCTCCTAATTCTATTCCTGAAAATGGGGGAACTGAATTCATTGTATTGCAAATTCAAAACCAAGGAATTAATTCTGTATTTCTTGAAGATATTGCAATCAATAATATAATTCATACATGGGATTCATCTACTTCTGGAATTGAATTAGATGCTTCAATAGATTATTTATCAGCTACTAATAGATCCTATCCTGCAGATGGTATGTTTTCAATATTACTTATACAAAGTACTCCAATTTTCCAAAATGAAAATATTGAAATTCAAAGCGGTCAGATAGTTAATCTTTTAGTCAAATTGGGTTCGGATGATTCTGACATACAACTCAATAAAGGAATTAATATTCGTCTTGATACTGGTGGAATTCATCCCGTAGAGATTTTAGTTGAAAGCGGTGATGCACGATAAATCTTAAAAAAATTTGTTTTCAGCCTCAAAATAGGCGTGGTTTGTCCTCAGTTGTAGGGGCATTATTTTTTACTGTTTTGATGATTGCAGGTTTTTCTGTATTGAGTTTGGCCTTAGATGCTCAAACAGATATTGTCACTACACAAAGAATTATTTCAGATATCGAAATAAAAAAACAACAAGAACAATTTGTGGTTTTAGCATCTACTGATGGAAATGACATCCTAAATCTTAGTGTTAATAACCAAGGTCAAAATCCAGTTGAAATTTTAAATATCTGGATTACAAACAAAACTTTATCTGATCAGCCTGCAACTAGATACGATGTAAATTATGGTGATTCATTTGTGTCATCCGGCTTTACAAAGAATGTACTTTCAACCCAAACACTTCAAATGATTCCTGATACATATGATATCAAAATAATTTCATCGTTAGGAACAATCAAAAAAGTTGAACTTGCTCTTAATGGAGGTGGTTCATCTGGATTACGTGCTGAAATGATTACAGATCCTCCTGATGTGATCATTGGACAAAATGTTACAATTGCAATGATTGTAACTAATACTGGAATTGAACATGTTAATAATGTGCAACCTGATCCTCTTGGTTTTTCTACAACTGGTAGTGGAACTTATACATCTTCATCTCATACACCTACATTTGCTAATTTGAATAGTGGAGCATCAGTTATGTTTACTTGGGATTATCAAGTTAATGGAGTTAGTGGAGATGAACTAACTTTTTCATCTATTGCAAGAGGCGATGGTGGTGAAGTTAGTAACATGGTTTCTGATATCAGTATTTTACGAGAACCTACTGATGGTGGTAATAATGATCCTGATATCGTTAATGATGATTTGTTTGCAAGACCACAACTATTCTTTGTAATTCCTTCATCTCAAGGTGAATCTTCTGATGCTGAAGCCATGTGGGGAATAAATGTTGTAAATCCAATTAATGCACCTATGGACGTAAGTAAAGTAGTGATAACTGCATTTGCACCTGGAGGTAATACAAATGATATTCTTTTTCAAAGAATTGGTCAAACTTGTACATTTAATCCCATTTCTCCAGTATTAGGTCCTGATAGTAATTGGTCATGTCCTTCTGAAAATGCTTTGATGTGGAAATCTAGTACACCAATTACAATTCCTGCTAATTCAACACGGGCATTTTTGACAAAAGTAGATCCTGGTTCTCCTGCTGGAAACACTGGTTTGGAATCAATTATTGTTCAAGGATCTGTCTTCACAACTTTAGGATCATTTGGAAAATCTGGATATCAAACTACAATGTCAGAAACTACTACTGCAATTGTCAATGTGTATTTAACAAGTGATATATCTGATCCTAGAACTAGTAGCAAAATTCAAACTTTGAGAACGGACATAGTTCCTGATAGCGTCCAAACTTTTAATGTTGTTCTTGCAGATATGGATTCAGTTGATTCTACCAGAATAACTACAGGTGCAAAATTGGTCATTAATGTTCCAAAAGAATGGACTAGTGTAACAGTTACAGGTGATAACGGTTTTGTTGGTACTCCATCTGTTACTCAATTTGGTGATAACTCTCATCAAATAGTTGGAGTCACAAGTTCTGAAATTGGAAGCACTGGAAATTCTGCTGGAACTATAACCTTTTCTGCAAAGGCTCCTAATATTACCAAGGATGAACTTTATGTCATGTATATTTTGGCACAAGGAACTACTACTAACGGCTTTACTATTGGCCCATTAGCTGAAATTGTTCTTCAAGTAAACGGTGACTAGATTTTGTTCATAATCAAACACAAATGTACACAGTGTTGATTTGTAGTCCATTTTGAACACAAATTCCTTTAACATCTTTCTCAGTTTTAACAAAATCAGAAATGACAAAACTACAGTCAAAATACAAGTTGACTTCAAGAAGAGCAGTTGCTCCAGTTATTGCAACACTTCTTTTAGTAGCAATCGCAGTCGTTGGTGGAAGTATTGTCTTTGTGTTCTCACAAGGATTCTTTAGTTCCGCACAAATCAGTGGTGCTCCACAAATTGAGTCACTACGAATTGCAGGCTATGACGCAACTGATGGTGAGCTCTTACAAATCCATGATGGAATTGGAATGGGTATCGCACAAGGAGATATTATACCTGATGGACTATTGGCAGGTGACAGAATTGCAATATACCTACAAAACAATAGTGTACAAAAAGTCACCTTGGGTGAAATCCGTTTTGCTGGTACAGTATACAACTATGTATCTAGTAATACTGGATTTATTGATATCTGGGACCCAATTGCAGGACCTATAATCGGCGTATTAGCTGGTTCTGAAGCTGGATACATGATTTCCACAGATAGTAATGGTAGTCTCGCTTCACCAACTCCAGCTACAGCACTCACTGCCTCTTCTGCTGAAATTCAGCCAGGACAACAAGTAACTATCATCTTACAATTAGATGAAAATGTGAAAGTAGGTAGAGATGCACAATTCAAGCTAACTACTACAAATGGCGCCGTCTTCGTTGGAACTGTTATCGCAGGACAACAAACTGGATAACTCCATCCTTTTTTCTTTTTTATGAAAAAAAAACGGAGTAAAAAATGAAAAAAATGGAGAAAAAAATGAAAACAAAAAAACCAATTATCT
>JADFJY010000028.1 GCA_022565935.1 Nitrososphaerota archaeon | reverse complement strand
ACGATATTGAATCAATTTCTAAAACAAGTGAAATCTCCAAAGTTTTAGATTCACTAAATCTATCACAAGACGTTAAGAGGTTAGAATCAAGAAAAGTACGTTCTGGGCAATCAAGACTTAGAGGAAGAAGTAAGAAAGTTGGAAAGAGTGTTTTGTTTGTAACAATAAATTCTTCAAATTTGAGCAAAGCAATAGGTGCAATTCCGGGTGTTGAAGTTAAAAATGTTAAAGATTTGAGCGTATTAGATTTGGCTCCAGGATCAGACCCAATTAGATTAACAGTATATTCAAAATCTGCAATAAAAGAAATTGGAAAAATTAAATCAACACATCTGGAGTTAATGGTGAAAATACAATGAACGTCGATCAAGCAAATAGAATTATTGTAAAGCCATACATTACAGAAAAAACATTTGCAATGGTAGAAAATGAAAGTAAAGTTTGTTTCATTGTAGAAATTTCAGCAACTAAACCACAAATTGCTGAGGCAGTAAAAATTCTTTTTAACGAAAACGTTACCAATGTTAACACTGCAAGAACAATTTATGGCAAAAAAGCATTTGTTAAGTTTGAAAATTCTGCAAAAGCTAGGGATTTGGCAACAAAGATAGGAATGCTATAATATGGACCATAAAACTCGAATTATATTAACAGAGGAGAAGAATGGTTAAAGAATTTTTATACAGAGGAATACCAAAGGATGAACTAGAGAATACATCTTTAGAGAAATTATTCTTATTATTCAACGCAAGACAAAGAAGATCTCTTACCAGAGGCATAAATGATGGAAAGAGAAAATTAATTGCTGAAATAAAATCTGCAAAAGAAGGAAAATTAAAGAACCCTATCAAAACCCATCTAAGAGATTTGATTATTTTGCCACATATGGTAGATGTAACAGTAAATGTTTTTTCAGGAAAGGAGTTCAAACCAGTTGCAATTAGAACAGAAATGATTGGTCACTACTTGGGAGAATATGTCATAACAAACAAAAAAGTCTCACATGGTGCACCAGGAGTAGGAGCATCAAGATCCAGTCTATATGTACCATTGAAGTGATTATTATGGGTAGATTCAAGTACGCTTTTCAAAATTATGATACAACAAGACATGTACGTGCATCATTAAGAGAGAAAGACATTTCACACAAACATGCACGTGAAGTTGCAGTTGCGCTTAAAGGATTGTCAATTGAAAAAGCAAGAGATTTCTTACAAGCAGTAATTAACAAAGAAAGAGCAGTTGCATTTAGACGATTCAAAAATCAAGTAGGACATAGATCAGATCCAGGAATGATGTCAGGACGTTATCCACAAAAAACAGCAAAAGAATTCATAAAAGTTTTAGATAATTTAGAATCAAATGCAGAATACAAAGGAATGGATTTAGATAGATTAAAAATTATTAACGCTACGGTGCACAAAGGAGTGACAATAAAAAGATTCACACCAAGAGCTATGGGAAGAGCAACTGCAAAAAATGATGTTTTAACTCACGTTGAATTAATAGCTCAGGAGATTTAGAAATGTCAGCTCTAAAAAATGTAATCAAAGACAATTACAACATGATGCTTCTCAAAGATTATTTGAGAGATGCAATTAAAGATGCAGGATTTTCACATGCAGAAATATCCAAAACACCAACAGGAACTAGAGTTGCATTACATGTAACAAAACCAGGAATAGTTATCGGAAGAAAAGGTACTGGAATTAGAGCTCTCACTGAAAAACTTGAAAAAGATTTTGGATTAAAAAATCCACAAATTTCAGTAGTAGAAATTGAGAAACCAGAACTATCTCCCAGTGTAATGTGTAACAGAATGGCTGCTCATATTGAGCGTGGAACTGCATTCAGAAGAGCAACAATGTGGACATTAAAACAAATAATGGAAGGTGGTGCAATGGGAGTTCAGATAACAATTTCTGGAAAACTTAGAGGTGATCGTTCAGCATTTGAAAAACACACTGTTGGAATATTGCCTAGAGCAGGACATCATGCAGAAACTATTGTTGATCAAGATATTGCACATGTAAAAACTGCAATGGGATTAATTGGAATTAGAATTAGAATTGCAAGAAAAGAAAAACTTATTCCAGAATTTGAAATGATAGATAAAAAATCAAAGAAAGTAAAACAGGTTAAAGAAGATAAAGTAAGTGATCAAACAGACAAAGTAAGTGATCAAACAGACAAAGTAAGTGATCAAACAGACAAAGTAAGTGATCAAACAGACAAAGTAAGTGATCAAACAGACAAAGTAAGTGATCAAACAGACAAAGTAAGTGATCAAACACAAAGTAAAGCAAAATCAGAAACAGAGCAAATTGCTATTGATGCAGAAAAAATGAAAAGTTTGGATACGTTAGAGGACGAGGAGGCCAAGTTTAAATGACAAGAATTAGTATGAAGACAATTAAACAGTTAAATGAAAAAGATCTTAAAAGTAGGATTCAAGAAACAAGAAGTGAGCTTACAAAACTCAGAGTGGATGGAGCTAAAGGTACACTTAGAAAAGAAAGTGGAAAACTAAAACCATTACGTCATGATATTGCAAGAATGTTAACTAGAATAAGTGAGATGGAAAAAAACAAATGATCACAGCAGATAACATTACATTACATGAATTTATCGGATTACATACTGAAATTATCAAATCAACTAATCCACAAATCATAGGATTAAATGGGAGCATTGTTGATGAAACAAAATCAATGTTTAGAATAAACACAAAGAATGGAACAAAATCCATTGCCAAATCAAATAATAGTTGGAAATTCTCAATTGAAAATAAAGAGGTAATTATTGATGGTTCAAAAATTGTAAAAAGACCATTTGATAGAATTGGAGGAAAAGCATGACTCAAAACATTGGATTAAAAGTAAAAGAACCAAAGAGAGAATGCACAGATAAAAATTGTCCATTTCACGGAAACTTGTCAATTAGAGGAAAACTTTTTGATGGAAAGGTAACAGGCAGTAAAGCAAAGCAGACAATCACTCTACAAAAAGAGTCAGCAGTATACTTTAGTAAATTTAAGAGATATGCAAGAGGTAAAAGTACAATTCATGCTCACGTTCCTGGTTGTATTGATGTTGAATCTGGAGATAACGTATTAACTGCAGAATGCAGACCCATATCAAAATCGGTATCATATGTAGTAATTGAGGTTAGATCATAATGGCAAAACAAGCAGGTAAAGGAGTAGAAGAATTTAGACCATATGTAACTAAGGTACTTCCAGTTGGAGCACAAATTGTGTGTGCAGATAATTCTGGCGCAAAAATTTTAGAAATTATTGGTGTTCCAAGACATAAAACAAGAGCATCAAGACTTCCTTCAGCATCAGTAGGTGATTTTTGTAATGTTGTAGTAAAGAAAGGACCAGCAGAGCTAAGAAAACAAGTTCATGGTGCAGTCATCATCAGACAAAAATATGCAGTTCGTAGATTAAACGGTGTCAGAGTTTGTTTTGAAGATAATGCAGCAGTTCTAATTACACCAGAAGGAGAAACTAGAGGAACAGATATCAAAGGACCAGTTGCAGTAGAAGCTTCAGAAAAATGGCCAAGAGTAGCTAACTTGGCATCAATGGTGGTATAATAAAATGAAACCATCAAAAATGCGTAATAAGATGATTTATCGTGCAACATTTCATACAAGAAGCAAACAACTTGGAAGTGCATTATCTAAAGATCTTCATAAAAAATATGGAAAACGAAGTATTCGGGTTAATGAAGGAGACAGTGTAAAAATTGTTAGAGGTGAATTCAAAGGGGTGGATGGTAAAATTGGAAAAGTATCTCCACAAAAAAACAGTGTAACCATTGAAGGAATAAAAAAAGAAAAAACAAAAGGAGAAAAATTTGATGTCTATATTCACACATCAAATCTTTTAGTGACTTCACTCAATACTGAAAATAAATGGAGAATGGCAAAGCTTGAAGGTAAAGATCCTAAAAAGGTGCCTAAAAAAATACCAGTAAAAGAAGAATCAGATGAAGTTGCCAAAGAAACAAAAGAAAAATCTAAAGAAACAAAACAAGTTACTAAAGAAACAAAAGAGGTAGTAAAAATTCAAAAAAAGGAAGATGAGAGTTAATGGTAAGCATTGCAGGAAGTAAAAAACTCAAACGTCAAATGGCCCCACAGTTCTGGGGAATTTCTAGAAAGAGTAAGAGATTTGTAATAACAGTAAGACCAGGTCCACACAAAAAGAACTATTCAATACCTACTGCAGTGTTTCTAAGAGACACCCTAAAACTTGTTGCAAATCTAAGAGAAGCAAAAACTGCAATATATTCAGGTAAAGTAAAAATTGATGGAGTTGTAAGAAAATCACTTCACCATGCAATTGGTTTAATGGATGTAATAGAATTAGATAATGTTCCAGATGTTTATCGTTTAGTTCCATCAAAAGAAAAATTACTAAAACCAATTAAGATTAAAGAATCAGAAAAATCAAAAAAAATAGTTAGAGTTTCAAGTAAAACTACGATTAACAAAGGAAAATTACAAATAGGATTTCATGATGGACGTTCAACTATTTCAGATACTAAAGTAAATGTTGGAGATTCTTGTTTGATACAAATACCAGATCTAAAAATTCTTGAAGTAATTAAATTAGAAGCAGGTTGTCAATGTTTGGTAATTCGTGGAACAAATACAGGGCAAATTGGTAAAATTGAATCTATAGAAAAAGGAACATTCATTCTTCCAAAAAGAGCAGTTCTTGTTTTAGGTGATAGAAAAATTGAAGTTCCAACTGACATCATAATAGCAATAGGAAAAAAGGAACCGGTTATTCAAATAAAGTGATCATATGTCTCAAACAACAGAATCCCCAATGAAAAAAATCATTTTAGATAAAATAGTACTAAACATGGGAGTAGGTAAGTCAGGGGATGTAATTGAAATTGCAAAGAGAGCACTTAATCAAATTTCAGGAAAAAAACCATGTGAACGTGCAGCAAAAGAAACACAAAGAGATTGGGGAATTAGAAAAGGTGAACCGATAGGAGTGTCAGTGACAATTCGTGGCGAAGATGCAAAAGCATTACTAAAAAGATTGTTAGAAGCTAAAGGAGATATAGTAAAGGGTAAATCATTTGATAACTTTGGAAACTATTCATTTGGAATTAATGAACATATAGACATTCCAGGTGTAAAATATGAACCGCAAATTGGAATTTTAGGTCTTGGAATATCAATTGCATTATCTAGACCAGGTTTTAGTATAAGAAAAAGAAGTAAACACAAAGCAAGTGTTGGAAAATCTCATGTTATAACAAGTCAAGAAGCAAAGGATTATCTAGTTAAAGAATATGGAGTGACGGTAGAATAATGCCAAAAGATAGATCATACGAATTTACTGGAAGAAAAAAACATGACTTTGGCAAAGGTTCAAGATGGTGTAAAAGATGTGGAGATTACACTGCAGTTATACAGAAATATGATTTAATGTTATGTAGACGATGTTTCAGAGAAGTAGCAGTGTCTTTAGGTTTTAGGAAAAATATGTGAGATATTATGCCAGCAATTAACGTTTTAGCAAATCTATTTGTCACATTATACAATAATGAAGCACGAAGAAATATCAAGTGTATAGTTCTTCCAATATCAAAATTGGCAATTGAAGTTCTAAAAACTCTTCAAAAGGAAGGATATGTTGGAGAATTTGAACAAATTGATGATAAAAGAGGAGGAAAATTCAAAATCAAGCTATTAGCAAAAATTACAAAATGTGGAGCAATTTCTCCAAGATTCAAAGTAAAAAATAATGAATTTAACAGTTGGGAACAACAATACTTGCCTGCATACAATAGAGGAATGCTTCTAGTTACTACTAACCAAGGAGTTATGTCTCATCATGAAGCAGTACAAAAAGGAATTGGGGGATTTTTGATAGGTTATGTCTACTGATCAAATTGAAAAGTTTCAAGATGAGGTAATAATTCCAGAAGGAGTTAAAATTACACAAAAGAAAAACATGTTAGAATTTGTAGGACCGTTAGGTAAAACTTTCAAGAGTTTTCGTAGTATTCCAGTTAAGATAGAGATTGTAGAAGGTAAAGTTCTCCTAAAGGCAGTAGGTTTTAGAAAAAAAGACTATTCTATTCTACATACTGCAAGATCAATTATCAGAAATATTTGTGAGGGTCTAGTAAAAGGTTATACAATTAAAATGAAAGTTGTCTTTGCACATTTTCCAATCACAGTAAAAATTAATGGTAAGAAAATTTTAATTGAAAACTTCCAAGGTGAACGTGCAGCAAGAATTACAAAAATTGTTGGAAACACCAAGGTGATTCCAAAAGGTGAGGATGTAGTTCTTACTGGAGAAGTTTGGACAGATATCACTCAAACTGCAGCAAACATTGAGTTAAAAACTAGAGTAAAAAATAAAGACCATAGAGTTTTCTTAGACGGCATATACATCTATGATACAAAAAAAGGCATAGAAAAATAAATCCTAGTTTTTCTTATGACTCTTGATCCTGAATTTACAAAACAAACTATAGATTTAATTGAACAAACATTAGAACTATACAAAACATCAGGATCTTCACCTAGAGTTGAACAAATATGGAATTGTTCAAGTATTGGAGATTTTTTATGTGGGTTTTTTGTTGGAGAAATGGTTGGTTCTGCACTTAGTGCATTTCAGATTGTTCATCATAGAGAACCTACAGCAGATGAACATCTAGAAATTATTAATTTGGTAGAAAACTATTCAAAAGAAATCAAAGAATTTTTTTCGAGATTTAATTAACAGATAATTAGACTTTGGTCTAATTCGGATAGTCGTAAGAATTAAATCACTTTTATCAAGGTACAAACGTGTTGCCGCCCTAGCTCAGCGTGGTAGAGCGTCCGACTGTTAATCGGATGGTCGTCAGTTCAAGTCTGATGGGCGGCGCATTTTGTTTCTAAACTCGAATATTGAAATATTAATTTTGAGCACCTTTGGTTGATTACTGTATAGAATAAAGTATGTTTCTAAATTCGAATTTAGAAATATTGATCGGTTGATAGTAATTAGTTTACTCTATTAGACAATATAGATCTAATAGATGATCGCATATCTAGAATAATGCAGGAGGTTTACATTGGTCAGAACTAGAAGGGCCAATAGATATTGTGTTGACTGTGGTGCAAGACTAGTGTATTATCCTAGATTATCTAATCCAAAGGCACCAAATGAACATAGAGTGTTAGTTTATGCTTGTCCTGATTGTACAGATGATTTTGAAAAGCCAAAAATGTTCTCAATTAGACGTAATCAAGTAGAAGATCCATTAGAAACAGTAGAAATAGAAATTACACAGTTACATAAAAAAACAGTAACTACAAAATAATTGTGAGGAATAATGTCATATCCAGAAAAACCAAGAAGTAATGCATGGTTTTTGTTACCAATATTATTTGGAGTAATAGGAGGGGTTATTGCATTTTTTATTTTACGCCATGATGATCCACGAAAAGCAAAAAATTGTTTGTATCTAGGTTTGGCATTTATGGTGATAGGAATAATTTTTAATATTTTTATTGCCTCATCTATTCCTGGATTGGATTCAGGCTTTGATGTTAACATCTAAAATTCAGAGATGTTCTCAGGTAGAGGTTTTCAATATTTCTAAATTCGAATTTAGAAATATAGTAAATGTAGACTAGTAATCATTTGGATTTAGAATCATATAGAACTTGTTTGAGATGTTTTATCATGAGTGCATCAAGAATGCAAGATAATATTGAAAGATGGTTAATTCATGAAGGATTGTCTTTTGAAGAAGTAAAAAATACAGATAATTCTTTTCAAATTCTAGTAAAACATGCAGGGCAATATGGAATTCCTGTGGAAATATTTGAACCAAAAGCACAATCAGGGGTCATAGTAATAGGTGCAAAAGCAATAATGAAAAACAACCAAATTGCAAGGTATTTGAAATTTAATGAAGAAGAAAAAGAAAGATTTGCAAAAAAAGTGTCTGATTTTTGCAATTCAATTCATGCCATTAACAAAATTATCACTGAAGATGGCAAACAAAAGATTGGAGTTTATTTTGTATTAGATGACAAAGAAAACATCAATCAGCAGGTAGTTTTTGATGCAATGGATAGAGTATCTGAAATGCATGAAAAAACTGCAAGGTTTTTGATGAAAACATTCTAAAAAATAGGGATTATGCCCCCCTTTTTTTACAAGAAATGTGTGTCCAAATGCACATGCAGAGTATAAAATTAGAATTAACCTAAAAACATGATATGAGAAATTTAGTTTTGCAAATTAATGAAACAGCCATAAACGAATCATTCAAGCCAATAAACGAACTATTAGCAGAGTTCAGAACATTATCATCAAATCTATTTTCTCAAATTATGGATTGGTTCACTCTAATATTACAAAATTTTTCAGAATAACAAATTTTCTAAAAGTATGCCTAAATGTTAAACCCCCCTTAAAATTTAGTTCATGTAGGTACAATGTAATTTTTTCAAAATTAGATATTTTGATGGGGGGATGAACACTTGAGCCTAGATATGAAAAGCAACCATCAAACCACCAAGCTAGCTCAGCTAGACTAGTATGATCTTTTTTTGTTATGCGTAAAAGCTAAACCCCTTAAATTTTGTGTAAAAAAATAAAAAAAGAAACCCTAATGGGTTATGACTAAAACAATCCTAAGACTTGATCAATTTACCAGTAAAAACAGAACAATTTAGCAATGTGTTTGTTCAAATCGATCAAACACTGGATCGGCCAAATATTTCCTAAAAACATACACACACAGCAAAACATCGATCACGTGACATATCACATGTGTAATTTTTCTACAAAGTCTGATCTATACCATAAAATTTCGTTTCAACTATATACCAAAATAATTCAGAGTTTTCATGGTAAAATTTGGTGCAATAATTGTAATTGGCGCAATATTTGCTACTATGGGTGCTGGAATGTTCATGTATACAGAATATCAAACAAACTACATTTCATCAGTTGCAGGAGAGATAGTAACTGTTGGACCAGTAGAATATGTCATTACATTTGAAGGAACACATGATGGAAGTGAAGAAATAAGACCTGAAAACACGTTTGTAATGATTGGAATCACTGCAAAAAACATCAGTGAAGAAAAAACTCTGCTTACAGGAGGACAATTCTACATTGTTGATGAAAAAGAACAGAAACATATTGCAATTTATGGTGAAGGAGAATTTTCATCCAAAGACTTGTTCATTGAATGGTTAGAACCAAACAAACCAATTGAGATTACAACACAGTTTGATATTCCATTTGATGAAGAAATAAAATACAAGATAATTATAAGACCACAAAAAGAACAATCAACTACAGATACAGCTGTTGTTTGCATAACAAATTGTTGATCGCATTTTTTTAAATCAAAAAAATTGTCAAATTTTTCTATTGATTGCATAGTTATGTGTGACTTGTACTATATAACACGCATAACTTTTGAAAAAAGTTATGGCAATTACTAAAGCCAAAAGAGCAGCAGCAGCTCAAAAAGCAGCACGTACTCGAAAGAGAAACGCAACAGCAAAAGCAGCAGCAGCTACTATGGCAAAGGCCTCTCGTAGACGAAAGGCAGCAGCAACTCGAAAAGGAGGAGCTTCAAAACGAAAAGCAGCTCCAAAGCGAAGAGCAGCTCCAAAGCGAAAAGCAGCAGCTAAACGCAAAGCACCAAAGCGAAAAGCAGCTCCTAAACGCAAAGCACCAAAAAGAAAGGCAGCTAAAAAACGACGACGTTAATCTGTCTTACTTACTTTTTTCTATTTTTTTTATTTCTGATAAAGATATTTCTAAACTCGAGTTTAGAAACATTGTAAATTACTAGTCTTGAATTTTTAATTCAGGTAAAACAAAAACTTTGTTTGGTTTGATTTTTAGAATAACTCTTTTTTCATCATCACGTTTGAAAGGATAATGTTCACGTCCCATGTATTGTTGTGTAAGTTTGTCTGCATGTTTGTATTCATAATCTGGAATCAGTTCTTCAACTGTTCCACGGATAGTTGTCATGTCAAGTGGATTATCTTTTGATACAACAGATACTGCAACACGAGGATCACGTAGAACATTTTTGTGTTTTATTCTTCCTTCAGCAGTATTAATCAAGATATAACCATCATCATAGTTTGCCCAAACAGGAGATACTTGTGGCGAACCGTCTTTCATAATTGTTGCAATAAAAACAAGATTTTTTTCAGAAAATAATTTTATTGATTTCTCTTCCAATATTTTTCATCTTATTTTTTAGCAGACTTTTCAAGTATGTTAGTCATTGCTCGATTCATAATCTCTATTGTCAAGTATTGTGAGTATTCTTTAGATTTTTTACCCTTTGATTTGTTAGTTTTAGTCGTCAAACCATTGAGAATCTTTTCAATTTTAGTTGAAGTGTTATTGATGATTTTAGAGTATTTTGAATCAAAATCTTCAGGAGTTTTGAAATCCAATAGTTTAGTTGACGTGCCATAATATTTTTTTATTGCACCTCTTGCTTCTTCAATTCTTACAATTTCAATTAATCCAGAATTTTTAAGAATTTCCAGGTGATGGCGGACTGTAGTTAATGCTTTTTTGTAACCAGCCTTTTTCAATCCACTTGTAATCTGATCTGCTGAAAGGGCTTGGCGGTATAAAATTTCCACAATTTTGGCTCGTGCGGGATCTTCTATAGCACGTGCATGTTCAATACTTGTTGTAACAATACGATTTACACTGATTTGTTTTTCTAATAAGGTAGACATACTAAGATTACCTTTCTATCTGATCTAAAAGATCCTTGTATCATATTTTTTTGCCTAATCGCATCAATTTTTTTTTTATTTCAATAATTCTAATACCGTTATCAAAAACATTGTTATTGATACAAGAAATATCATAGTGCTTTCAATAATATTGGTATATTACGATAAATATAGAAACAATGGAATAATTTTAGTAGTGGTTTTAGAAATTTTTTTAAAATATCAAAAAAGAATCTTGATGAAGTAATACTAACAAATGGCTCATCATGACATTATTTTGTAGAACACTCTAAAATAAAATTCGAGTTGAGTGTTAGTTGCTAGTCAACAATAGATTAACAATTAGAGTTACAGAGATTTTCCTGAAAGTTTCTCATATGCAATTACATAACGTTCAGACATTTTTGTAATTATTTCTTTAGGAATTTCTGGTGCTACAGGTTCTTGTTCCATATCTCGTGCATCATCAAATTGTTTTTGATATCCATTAACAGTTAACCAATCACGTAAAAGTTGTTTGTCATATGCATCTTGGATTTTTCCTATCGCAAAAGATTCTTTTGGCCATAATCTATACTCGTCAGGGCCAATTGAATCACCCAAAGTAATCTGTCCATTTAAAATTCCGAATTCTAATTTCAAATCAGCCAAGATAAAACCAACACCATCAGCAATCTCTGCCATTTTTTTATAAATTTCAATCGAAGTTTTTTTTAACCAGTTGTATTGTTCATCAGTTACTAGATTCATCTCTAATGCTTTTACTTTGTCGACGGGAATATCATGTTCAGATTTTGTGGTAGGATCAAATATTGGTTCAGGAAGTTTTGCAGCCAATGTTGTGTCAGTTCCTTCGGGTACAGTGACTTTGCCTCTTTTCCATCTATCTGCCAAACTTCCATAAAAATAGCCTCTAACAATACACTCTATTGGAAGCATCTGCATCTTTTTTACAACAATCTCGGTATCAGATTCACGACGTACAAAATGATTTGATACAGATAATTCGTTGAACCAAAATTCTGCAAACTTGCACAAAACCTCTCCCTTTCGTGGAATATCTTGTTTGAATTTGACATCATATGCAGAAACTCTATCTGAGAACTTGAAGAGAATAGTGTCATCATCTATTTCATAAATGTCCTTTACTTTACCACTTGTAAGAAACTTCAAGCAATCAACACCTGATTATGATAGAATTTAACTGATAGTAAAGAGGTCATGACCCCATCATACCTACCATCTTTGGCATCTCACGATATGCTTTACTCACAAAGATATCATTATCAGCACTAATCATAACAAATTCCATGGGGTTATCTGGTGGTGGAGAGAGAATAATTTTTTGTCCTGCTTTGAGTGTTTTAATATCTAAAGTGTCTCCTGCCCCAAAATTCACATGAATGTTTGTTAATGGTTGTAAGCCAGTATTTTGTACTGTTACTCTTCCCATTACAAACAAACTTTGTTTATCTAAAATTGGATCAACAAAGATACTATATTCTTCAGTGGGAATGGATAATTTTACAATATCTGCACCAAAAACTACTACCATTAATACAATTACAGTAATACATCCAGCAATGATGATATTATACTGCTTCACAGATTGTATATTGTTTTTCTAATAATTAAATAATAATTGGCAAACAAAAAAATAACATTATACCATTTTTACTATTTAGTCCTCTTTTCTAATACTTCTTAGGTTTTTTTTCATTTTTCTTTAATTGTTGTTTACGCTTGTATTTCTTGATTCGTTGTTTTGCCCTACCTAACTTCTCTCCTTTTTGTAATCTTCCTGATTTTCTCTTTGCTTTTTTCTTTGTCATTTCAAACCAACTAGATTATTTTCATAAATCGAATGTAACATCCAAAAATTCTCCGATTTCCTTGAATGTGAAATTATATGAGTCATTGAGTATTTTTAAGATGAGTGATAATTCCGAATTATAATCCCAAGAAAAATCATTTCCAGTAAGATATGGATAAACTTTTTCGTCTTTAATTCCATGTGATGCCAATATTTCAGAATGACTTACAAACAATCTTTCTTTACTCAAATGAACAGATGGATCATCACTCTCACAAGCTAATACACCCAGAGCAGACTTGCCAATTACTTCTTTTGTGCCATCTCTAAATTTAATTAAATGGTTAGTTATTTGTGGGATAGTTGTTTCCATCAATATCTGACTAATTTTCATGATGATTACTTTACTTCAACACCATTCCAAAAGGCTACCATTCCCTTAATCTTCATGGCAGCATCATTTGGTTTTTCATAGTACCAAGCACAATCTTTGTTAGTTTTTCCATTTACTGTAATTGAA
>JADFJY010000027.1 GCA_022565935.1 Nitrososphaerota archaeon | reverse complement strand
AATATCCATTAATCCTCTCGCAAATATTGCCATTTCTAGGGCATTTGCACCAAAATGTCTTATGTGGTTATGATTTTCAAAAATTGGATGTAATCGTTTCATCAAGTCTGGTGTTGCTCCAAATATGTTGATACCAACTATTTTGTAGATTGGATTACTATTATAGACTTTTATTCTCTTTTCATTGAAAAATGAACCTTTATTTTTTGAAGCCCAATACATTTCACCATTTACTAGATTTGTAATAACTCCATCTGTAATTGAGCTAAGTTTGTTCTTAGTTGCAAATGCCAATGAACTGCAAAAAAAAGGAACACCTCGTACTGCGTTAGCAGAACCATCTATTGCATCCATAATGATGTATCCTTTAGGATTATTTGATAGTTGTACTCTTCCACATTCTTCACCTAATACAATACATTCAAAATTAATTTCTTTAAGATAATCTAAAACTGTTTTTTCCGCAATAATGTCTATGTTTCGTGAAATGTCTCCACCTGCTCCTCTACCAAAATCCCCTGCAGCCTGTTCAGTACCAGCAAGATCTTTAACATTTTCATAAATTCTATTTGAAGCTTCACGAAGAATTTCTATTACCTCCATAATGAATATTCAGTATTTCATAATTTAAGTTAAGTAAACATTTGTTTTGAAAGAATAAATAACAATAAAGAAGTTTACGTTTGTGAGTGGCAAAGATCAATCTGTTGTAAGCAAAGAAGCTTTGATGAGTACAAAACCTGGAAAACAAATACTGAAACAAGGTTTGTTTAAATCAAAAGGTTATAAATTATTTAAAAAGTATAAAGAAGAAACAGAAAAAGAATTTCCAAACTTTGCAGAAAGGTTTGCACAAGGACTTTTAAATGAAATTAAATCTGACACTAACCCAAATTCTACTCAACAAGCATTTGGTAATGAAGTAGGTTCAACTGAAATAATACTAAATGCATCCGAAATTGAGCCTATAAAATCAAAATTAGAAAGTCTTGATGTACTAAAAGACAGAGTACTTCGAATTTTAAATTCAAATTTTGTAAAAATGACTTTTCCTGTTTTTAATGCGTTATTTGATGGTGCTGCAGAATACGCTGGACGAAATGATCCTCAATTAAAACAGAATGTAGTTGAGGGACATATTTTAGCAATTGATCTAAGTGAACCGATGGATAGAATAGTGGATAAAGATGAAGACTTGGAATTTCTTGACGATTACAAACTAATGAATCCATATATTTTGAAATTAGCTAGAGATAAAATTTCAAAGGGTGGTGAACAAGTTCTAAAAGAGTTTGAAGAAGGATTCAAAGATGCAAGAATAGGACAATATCTTGATGAAAAATTAAAATCAAAACCAACTGAAATTACTGAAGAAGAAATGACATTGTCTTACAAAAAATATAGAGCAGTTATGGGAACTGCTGGTAGAAACATGGCTTTAGCAGAACGCCCATTAGGTGAAATTTTCTATTTAGGTATGGCAAGAGCTGCTGAATGTGTTGGTTGTGGAAATGAAATTGAAGACTCTATTAAAAATGGATTTGTAAAAATACCTTCTTGGCCACTTTACTATTCATTATTAACTAATGATGTGAAAAAAGGATTTGAAATTACTTTAGAAAAAAGTAATCTATATTTACAAGATGCTCGTCTTACTCTTGAAATGTTACCTGAAAAATTCACTCAAAAAGAATTTTTAGAGTTTTTATTTTTGACTGTAGAACATTATAATCAATATTGGTATAATCAATTACTAAAGGCCAATAAATGGTCTGAATTTGAATCCAAACTTCCAAAGTGAATAAATTGATGTGGTCTGAAAAACATCGACCTCAGATTATTTCTGATATGGTGGGAAACGAAGAATCTCGTGCTGCCATTTTGGAATGGTTTACAAAATGGAAGAAAGGAACAAAGCCTCTTCTTTTAGTTGGACCACCTGGAATTGGGAAAACCACAATAGCCTATCTCATAGCAAAACAATTTGGATATGATATGATTGGACTCAATGCTAGTGATGTCAGAAGTAAATCCAGAATTAATGAAATTCTTACACCTGTTTTAGGTAATGTGAGTGTCTTAGGAACTCCAATGATATTTGTTGATGAGGTAGATGGCATTCATGGTCGTAGTGATTATGGTGGAGCAGCAGCTCTAGTTGACATTCTAAAAGAACCTACAGTGCCTATCATTCTCGCTGCAAACGACGATACGCTAGATAAAATGAAAGGTATCAAAAAAGTAGTTAAAACAATACAGTTCAAAAGAATCCCTCCTCGTCTTTTGAGAGTATATCTTGAAAGTATTCTGAAAAAAGAAGGTGCAAAACTAAGTCCCGGGTCTTTGATCAAAGTTATTGACAAATCACATGGAGATATCCGCTCTATGATTAATTTGACCCAATCTTTAGTAACTGGATTTAATCCTCAAACTGAAATATCTTTTGAAAGTATTAATGTTGAAGATGGAGTAAACGCATTCTTTAAAGCAAATTCAATTGAAGAAGCTAGAGGTGTTTTGTACTCTATGCAAATTGATCCTAGAAAAAAGATTGATGCATTTTATTCCAGTATAATTACAAGTGATTTAGATAATATAACACTTGCAAAATATCTTGAAGTAATTTCAAATGCTGATATGCTTTATGGAAAGATTATGAAAACTCAGAATTGGAGACTTTTACGTTACCTCAATGATGTTTTACTAGAATTATATCAAAATGATGACAGAATTAGATATTCACAATACAATCTTTCATGGCCTTTACTAAACAGAATTCGTTGGGACAGCAAAAAAATAAAGTCATTATCATCTATCATGGCAAAAAAATTACATACCTCATCTAGTACTTTTGTAGCACTTTGTTTACCTTATGTTTTATTTTGTATTAAAAATAATACTCTTGAATTAAAACTAGAAGAAACTTTTAATGATATTATAGACAAGGAGATTGAACTAATTCATTGAGTTGGAGAAAAATTCCTATGAAGTTTCCAGGGACTTGTATAGTGTGTAATGAAAAAATCAAAGTCAATGAAATTGGATTATGGGCAAAAGGATTAGGTGTAAAGCATGAAAAATGTGCTCAAATTAATGAATTACAATGTGCTGTATGTGGTGCATCTGCTGGTTGTTCACAATGTGAATTTCGGGAAAATTGTGATATTCCAAACGTATCTCAATTATGTATCTGTAAGAAATGTAGTGAGGAGAAAGATGCTTTTAGCTCTTACCAAAAATCAGCCAAAAAGAAATTCATAATTCTAAATTCCTAAATTTTTAAAATGAATAATACTTGAATTTTTGTAAAAATTTGATAATATCTTTAATACCAAATTAAATTAATATAGGAAACCATCATGCTTTAGATCACTGTTATGCATTCTGAAAAGATTGAAGAATATACTAAAAAGAATAACACAGCATTACAAGGAGGGGGCCAAGATCGAATCAAGGCTCAACACGACAAGGGAAAATTAACTGCTCGTGAAAGAATTAATCTATTACTCGATGAAGGTACTTTTACTGAAATAGATTCGTTAACCACTCATCACTATCATGAATATGATATGCAGAAAAAGAAATTCTTTACAGACGGTGTAATTTGTGGATATGGAACAGTAAATGGTAGACAAATCTTTGTTTTTGCTTATGACTTTACTATACTTGGTGGAACATTAAGTAAAATGGGAGCTCAAAAAATTACAAAACTTACTGAACACGCACTTAAAACGGGATGTCCAATTATTGGAATAATGGATTCTGGTGGTGCTAGAATCCAAGAAGGAATTATGAGTCTTGATGGCTTTGCAGATATTTTTTATTACAATCAGTTAGCTTCTGGAGTCATTCCACAAATCACTGCAAGTATTGGTCCTTCAGCTGGTGGTGCTGTATATTCACCAGCAATGACTGACTTTGTAATTATGGTCAACAAGATAGGAACTATGTTTGTTACAGGACCTGATGTAGTCAAGACTGTATTAGGTGAAGAAATTTCATTTGAAGATCTTGGTGGCGCAATGACACATGGTATAAAAAGTGGTGTTGCACATTTTGTTGCACAAAATGAATACGAATGTATGGATTATGTAAAAAAATTACTTTCATATCTTCCACAAAATAATACTGAAGAACCACCTAAAACTACAAATGATGATGATCCAAATAGATTAGATCATAATCTGATCAATATAATTCCAGAAAATCCTTTACAACCTTATGACATGAAAGATATCATTAACTCAATTGTTGATAATCATGAATTCTTTGAAGTGCATGAATTGTTTGCACCAAATATTGTTGTTGGTTATGGAAGAATGAATGGCAGAGTTGTTGGATTCGTTGCAAACAATCCTATGCATCTTGCAGGTGCACTTGATATTGATTCATCAAACAAGGCAGCACGTTTCATTAGATTTTGTGATGCATTTAACATACCTCTTATCACTCTAGTTGATACTCCTGGTTACATGCCTGGTTCTAATCAAGAACATAATGGAATCATTAGACATGGAAGTAAACTACTCTTTGCATTTTGTGAAGCTACTGTTCCAAAAATTACTTTAGTAATTGGCAAAGCGTATGGTGGTGCATATATTGCAATGGGAAGTAAAAATCTTAGAACTGATATTAATTATGCATGGCCAACTGCAAGATGTGCAGTTTTAGGTGGAGAAGCAGCTGTAAAAATCATGTATAGAAAAGAACTTGCAAAAGCTGAAGATCCTGAATCTCTTAAAAAAGAATTAATCGATGAATTTACAGAAAAATTTGAAAATCCTTACGTTGCTGCTTCTCATGGAACTGTTGATAATGTAATTGATCCTGCTGAAACAAGACCTATGCTAATAAAAGCATTAGATATGCTTGAAAACAAAAGAGTGAAACAACTACCAAGAAAACACGGAAACATAAATCTGTAGTTTAAAATGATTGAAAAAGTACTTATCGCAAACAGAGGAGAAATTGCTTTACGTGTAATTAGAACATGTAAGACACTTGGAATTAAAACAGTTGCAGTTTATTCTGATGAAGATTACAATTCTTTACATGTAAAACAAGCTACTGAAGCATATCACATTGGAGAGGCAACTCCTACAAAATCATATCTTAATCAAGAAAAAATCCTAGAAGTTATATTATCATCTGGTGCAGATGCTGTTCATCCAGGTTATGGTTTTCTTTCTGAAAATGATGACTTTGCACGACTATGTGAAAAAAATAAAATTAATTTCATTGGTCCATCTGCAGATTCAATGGATCTTTGTGGTGATAAAATGAAATGCAAAGATGCAATGTTAAAAGCCAAAGTTCCAACTATTCCTGGAAGTCCTGGTCTAGTAAAAGATGTTGATGATGCAGAAAAAATTGCAAATAAAATTGGATATCCTATAATGTTAAAGTCAGTTTATGGTGGTGGTGGTCGTGGAATTAGAATAGTAACTACTGATAAAGAATTACGTGAAGGCTATGACTCTGTAACAGGAGAATCAATGGCATCAGTAGGAAAATCTGCCATTATTGTAGAAAAATTTCTTGAAAAGACACGACACATTGAATTTCAAATGGCAAGAGACACTCATGGTAATACTGTTCACATCTTTGAGAGAGAATGTTCAATTCAAAGACGAAATCAAAAATTAATTGAACAAACTCCTTCACCTGTTGTTGATGAAGAAACAAGAAACCGTATAGGTGAATTAGTTTGTAAAGCAGCTGACGCAGTTGGCTATACTAACTTGGGAACTGCTGAATTTCTAAGAGCTGATAATGGAGAATTCTATTTTATTGAAATCAATGCAAGATTACAAGTAGAACACCCAATTACTGAACTTGTATCTGGATTGGATTTGGTCAAATTGCAAATCGATATTGCAAATGGAGAACCAATTCCATTCAAACAAAGTGATCTCAAAATGAATGGTTATGCAATAGAATGTAGAATCAATGCAGAAGATACATTCTTAGAATTTGCTCCTTCTACTGGCCCTATTCCGGATGTAATAATTCCAGCAGGACCAAGTGTTAGATGTGATACTTATTTGTATCCTGGGTGCTCAGTTTCTCCATTTTATGATTCACTTATGGCAAAACTCTGTACATGGGGTCAAACATTTGAAGAATCTAGAACTCGAATGCTTTCAGCATTAAACGACTTTTACATTCAAGGAGTGGAAACTTCAATCCCTCTCTATAAAACAATTCTAAATTCAGATGAATACAAAAATGGAGAATTATCTACTGATTTTCTCAAGCGTCATGGCATGATTGATAGATTAACTAAAGATCTTAAAAAAGAAAAAGAAGAAAAAAGTGAAGCGGCTGTAGCTGCTGCAATAATTCATTCTGAATACTTTAAGAGTCGTATACAGAACAATGTTAACAATAATTCTAATTGGAAAAATAAATTGGATTGATGAATTATGAATTATAAAATACAAGATGTTGAAAAATCATTTGAAGGAAAGATAACAGAAAATCTTGGTAATAACGAATATGTAATTAAAATCAATGATAACGAACACAAATTAAAAATTCTAAAAATGACTTCAAAAAGAATTGAATTTATTTTAGACCAAACATATCACAAAGCAAAATATCTTGAACAATCTACAAATGAAATGAATCTTGTAATTGATAATGTCCAAATTACTTTAAACATCAATTCTCACTTTGATGAAATTGTTTACAAAAACACTGGTGGAGGTGATACTGGTACTGCACAATTAGCTTTGAAAAGTCAAATTCCAGGAAAAGTTGTATCGATTGCAGTTACTGATGGTGATTCTGTTAAGAAAGGTGATGTTGTTTGTACTTTGGAGTCTATGAAAATGCAAGTAGCTATCAAAGCACACAAAGATGGTGTTATAAAATCAATTAAAGTTAAGGAAGCTGGAACTGTTGCCAAAGGCGACGTAATTGCAGAAATAGAATAAAAAGCTCTTTTTTATTTTAGGAAATTTTTAATTTCTTCATAGTTTGGTTCTTTTAATGGATCTTCTGAAACCCATTTGTAACCAATTTTCCCATCTTCCATTATTATGAATACAGAACGTTTTGCAGCATTGTAATCTTTAATGTGAAGTAAATCTTTCATTAATATGTCATAATCACGAATTGTTTTACTGTTATAATCTCCTAATAATGGAAAATTGAAGTGATGTTTTTCTGCAAATGCTTTGTTTGCAAATGGACCATCATTACTGATTGCAACTATTTGTGCACCAAAATCTGAAATCTCTTGCCAGGAATCTCTAAGTGTACAAAGTTCAGCTTCACAAACTGGAGAACTTGCAGCTACAATGAATGTCAATACAATTTTTTTCCCTTTAAATTCATCCAAAGTTCGCATCTTTAATTCTATATCTGGAAGTTCAAAATCAGGAGCAACATCTCCGATATTTAATGTCATAATAATTTTTTGTTATTATCCTATAAAGTGGTTTACTAAAACCATTTTTTTCTAAATTAGATCGAGAAAAGTAACCATACCTTTTTATAGAAAAATTAGGGTCAATAGCTAATTGGTCGGGGAATTAGCGGGCAATTATAGTACTGTGGTACTCATGTTTGCCTTTGGCATAGTAGCAATGGGACCTGCATTAATTGTATCAAGAATGATTTCACCAAGAAAACAAAGTAATCCTGTAAAATTTTTGCCAATGGAATGTGGTCAAGTTCCATCAGGAGAAGGAAGAACTCACTTTATGATGCAATATTATCCATACATTTTGATGTTTGTAGTATTTGATGTCATGGCAATTTTCTTGTATGCATGGGGAAGTTCTCTTTTGGAACTTCCAAGGAGTGCAACTTTGCCTATGATGGGATTTTTAGCGATAATGTTTGGAGCAATGGCACCTGCACTGTATCTATCAGGGAAAAGAAGAATATGGTAGTTTTTTATATTAATTTTATTTATGAGAATAGGGGATAAGATTGCTTAAAGATTTGATAACACCAGAAACCGCAAATGTCTTTATAGGTAAGTTAGGAGATATTTTAGAAAAAGCAATCGGTAAACCATTGGGCTACGCCATCAACTGGGGTAGAATTTGGTCACTCTGGCCTGTCCACATTGAAACAGCTTGTTGCAGTGTTGAATTTGGTGCAGCATCAAGTCCTAGATATGATATTGAAAGATTTGGTATCATTGAAGCATTTGGATCACTTAGACAGTGTGATCTAATTGTTGTTCAAGGAACTATTACAAGAAAAATGGCACCACGTCTCAGATTAGTTTATGATCAAATGCCAGAACCAAAGTATGTAATTGCTATGGGAGCTTGTGCAATTACTGGAGGGTTGTATTTTGATTCATACAATGTACTTCCAGGAATTGACGGAATACTTCCAGTTGATGTCTATGTTCCAGGCTGTCCACCTAGACCTGAAACTCTCATCCAAGGATGTATTTTACTGCAAGAAAAAATAAAGAGAATGAAGGCTAGGACGATTGTATAATGAGTTCTGCTTCTGAAAAACCTGTAGAGGTAAAACCTGAAGAAAAACCAACAACTGATTCAAAACCTGTAGTAAAAAAACCTGAAGAAAAACCAACAACTGATTCAAAACCTGTAGTAAAAAAACCTGAAGAAAAACCAACAACTGATTCAAAACCTGTAGTAAAAAAACCTGAAGAAAAACCAGTAGAATTACCTGCGTTTGAAAAAAGCATTTCTGATAAAATTGTTGAAAAGTTTGGTGATAAAGTTGAAGTTGCATTTATAAAAAAAGATAGAGTTGGAATTAACGTTAGTAGAGAAAATGTACACGATGTTGCAGAATTCATTCGTGATGGATTAAACTATGATCACGTAGAATCCGTTTCAGGTGTAGATTATCCGCAAGAAAAAGAAATTGCAGTTGTTTATCACATTGGTTCTTACACAGATCCCTCATTAGCAAGACAAATTCTTGTTTTATCTACTAGGGCCCAACGAGAAGAAAATCCAATTCCTGGAAGCGATGCAACAAAACTCCCTACTCTTAGAGATATATTTTACAGCGTAGAGTTTCATGAAAGAGAAATTTTTGAAATGTTTGGTGTTTACTTTGAAGGTCATCCTGATAACAGACGATTACTTTTGCCAGAAGATTGGGCAGACTTACCTCCACTTAGAAAGGACTTTACAATAAAGGGGCGATAGAGATGACTACAGAATTACCATCAGATATCAAACCAACATCATCAAAAATACTGCTAGAAAAACCATCGTCAGATTGGTTACCACCAGGATTAGCACTTCAAAAAGTTGATGAGAGAATCATGACTCTCAATGTTGGACCACAACATCCAGGTTCTGGTCACATGAGACTTATTGTACAAATTGATGGTGACTATATTGTTGCCTGTGATCCTGATCCTGGGTATGTTCACCGAGGTGAAGAAAAAATGGCAGAATATAGAAACTATATCACAAATATTCCTCACTTAGAAAGACCAGTAATCCATGATTCATGTAATATACTTTATCCGTATGTATTGGGAGTTGAAGAACTTCTTGGAATTGAAGTTCCTGAACGTGCAAAATATGTTCGAGTTATTGCAGCTGAGCTAAACAGATGTATCTACATAATGTATTGGCTTGCAATTTATGGAATCTTCTTAGGACACTCTACAATGTTCATGTGGCCAACAGGTGACCGTGAACTCTTAATTGATCTTATGGAAAAAATGACTGGAGCTAGAGTTACACACTCACATTTTATTCCTGGTGGAGTTAGAAATGATTTGCCATCAAACTTTGAAGATGTTTGTTTGCGTCAAGTTAACTATTTTGAAAAACGTATCAAAGAATATGCCGCAGTCTTTTATGATAATCCAATTCTGATTTCAAGAACTCAAAATACTGGTGTATTATCACGTCAAGATGCAATTAGACTTGGAGTGACTGGCTCTGTACTTCGTGCAAGTGGTATTGATTTTGATGTAAGAAAGAAAGAGCCTTATGATGTCTATGATGAGTTAGATATTCAATCCATTGTAATGAAAGAAGGAGATGCTTATGCAAGATCTAAAATCCCGTGGCTTGATATGTTGGATAGCTGTAACATAATTAGACAAGCATTACAAAAAATGCCAAAGTCTGGTTCTGTTAGAGTTAAACTAAAACCCAATCCAAAAGGCAAAGGATTTGATACTGTATACAAACGCGTGGAATCTGGCAGAGGTTCTTTAGGTTGCTATATTGTTTCTGATGGCAAACCAGAACCATACAGATTAAAACTGAGTGTTCCCTCCTTTAGAAACTTGATTGCATTACCATATCTTCTCAAAGGTGAAAAACTTGGTAACATGCCATCAGTTTATTGGAGTCTTAATTATTGGCCAGTGGAGGCAGATAGGTAAATGTCAGTTATTGCGCCAGATTTCAAACTAAGTGGATTTATCAAATCATTACTTGACAATATTTTCTGGATCTTAACACTATTGGTTTTAATTGGAGTTCCAGCAATTTTTATAATTTTATTCGTCATTCCACTACCTATAATTGATGGAGAATTACTTAGTCCGTTCCTTGCATTTGCAGCTTTAGTAAATCCTACACGTCTTCTTCCGATAATTCATGCATTCTTGACAACTGATATCTTTAAAGTAATGGTATTTCCTGGATTTGGTTTTGCAGTATTATTGGCTGCTTCAGTAATTTTCGCTGAAAGAAAGATGATGGCAAAAATACAACTAAGGGTTGGTCCTTTCTACTGCGGAAAAGTTGAAGGCGTTTTGCAATTAATGGGTGATGGTCTGAAATTAATTTCTAAAGAAATTATTATTCCTGCCAAAGCTGACAAACCAATTTTCTGGGCAGCGCCAGTACTTTTTGTTGCAACTGCAGCTGCATTTGTTGCATTAATTCCTGTAGCTCCTGGTTGGGTAGTTGCAGATATAGACTTGGGATTACTTGGAGTATTTGCAGTTATTGGATTCTTCCCAATCATTACTATTCTTTCTGCATGGTCTGCAAATAGCAAGTATCCATTCATAGGCGGAATTAGGGCCTTGTTCCAAATGGTTTCATTTGAAATTCCGTTAATCTTATCTTTGTTGGGAGTTGTTATGGTAACTGGAACTCTAAACTTGTCTGAAATTTCAGCAAGTCAATCTAATTTCCCATGGATTATATTTTTACCAATTGGTGCTATTGTCTTTTTTATTACAATGCTTGCAGAATTAGAAAGAATTCCATTTGACTTGCCAGAAGCAGAAAGCGAAATTGTAGCTGGATGGTTGACAGAACTCTCAGGAATGATGTATGGTCTTGTTCAATTAGGATCCTATCTGAAACTTTATGCGTTTGCAGCCTTGTTTGTTGTCTTGTTCCTTGGTGGTTGGAATGGACCAATGGTTGTACCTGCATTCCCAGAGCAAATCATTACTGAAGGAATTGAAATGGGTCCTATTACTCTCACTATTGAAGGATTGGGACCATTACTTCATGATACAATAACACAAGAAATGCTTAATGGAACACTTTGGTTTGTTCTCAAAACCGCTGGAGTAATCTTCTTTATAATATTGCCAAGAGGCGTATTCCCAAGAGTCAGAGTCGATATATTGTTGAATCTTGGTTGGACCAAACTCATTGGTCTTTGCTTCATTAACATCTTTATTGCACTAGGTTTGGTTTACGCTGGAGTGATAGGGCCAGGAGGATTAGTGTAATGGGAACTGCTACAGGTATTATCCGCGCATTAAATTCAGGAATTAAACATCTTGCAGTAAAGCGATTTACTCTTCGTTATCCTGAAGAAAAACTAAAGTTTGTAGGGGATGGATATCAATTTGATCCTTCAACTGGTGTTGGAATCGCAGGACTAAAGGGCCGCCATCTGTTATTTCATGATAAATGTACTGGTTGCCAATTATGTTCAATTGCATGTGAAGGAGTTGCTGAAGCAATTGCAATGGTAAAGGTTCCAGAAGAACATAAACACAACAAGAAAGCAATCATGCCTCAGATTGATTATGGTAAGTGTGTTTTCTGCGGTCTTTGTGTTGATGCATGTCCATTTTATGCACTATACATGACAAATGATTATGAACTATCTTCATTTTCCAAAGAAGGATTAATTTACACTCCTGCTCAACTTCAGGTAAAACCTAATGTTGCACAAGATAGCGAGATTATAATTACTTCTAGAGGTGCATCACATGGCTGAGATTGTATTTCTTGTATTATCTGTAATTACAATTGGTTCTGCAATTGCTGCACTTGAAATGAGATCATTAATTTACGGTTCAATTGCTTTGATGGGTTCTCTTGGTGGAATTGCTGGATTCTTCTTATTACTAGATGCACCATTTGTTGCATTGTTCCAACTAGTAGTCTATGTTGGTGCAATTGCAGTTTTAATTTTATTTACTGTCATGTTGGTAAAAAGAGAACTCATCTTCAAAAAAATTGAAGACAAGAGAAGAAAGTTTGCAGGAATTGGCTTGATGCTTATAATAATGGTATCAATAGGTGCTGTATTCATAGATTCTGGAATCAAAACAATAACTACTGATGAACCACCAGTTAATTTTAGAGATATTGGTGCAGACTTTGTAATCTATTATTGGCCAGCATTGATCTTAATGGGCTTAATTTTGGCAGGCACTGTAACTGGTGCATTAGTTTTAGCTAGACGAGTGGATGTAGAAGTTGACGAACGAACTAATTGATTTTACACTTGTTTCTGTTGCTCTTTTGGGTATAGGGATTTATGGTCTTGCAGTAAAACGTAATTTTATTCGAATGTTATTTGCAATTGAAATAATTATCAATGCTGCAAACCTCAACCTTGTTGCATTTGGTAGATTTTTACCTCATAGTGGAGGTCAGACTTTGGCTTTATTCTCAATTGCAATTGCAGCTGCAGAAGTGGCAATCGGGCTTTCGTTAATTATCGTAGCTTATCGTATGTATCAAAATGTGGATATTGCAGACTTTAGGAGTTTGAAAGGATAATGGAATATGCATTATTGCAGGCAATTTTCTTGCCTCTTCTACTATCTCCGGTAGTCTACATAATTGGACGAAAAGCAGGTCCTACACCAGCAATGTGGGTTACATTTGCAGTTCTGCTTTACGCAACAATTCTAATAGTTAATGCTGCACTTTCTGGAACTGTAGAAGAACATTATCCATGGACAACCCAGTTTGGTGAGTTTGGTTTCTTGTTAGATGGTTTATCATCACCATTTGCAA
>JADFJY010000099.1 GCA_022565935.1 Nitrososphaerota archaeon | reverse complement strand
GGGTATAATGATGAAGGTAATGAAAATACATGGAAAATCAGTATGGGGAATGTCCAAGTTACCGACTAATATTAGACCTTAACGTATTCCTACAATGGATTAAATTGTCTTCCTGAGCAGTTTTAATGAAAGAAGAGGTTTTCTGAGATTCATTAATTTGGATTTTGTATATATGCCGGTGAACCTAATTTTGGATCTGTAACATTTTGATACATACAACTTTTAATGTATTTTTAAGATCCTCAAAAATCATTGCAGTCTACGGAATCTACTAATACACAAGAAGATAGTACCAAGCAAAAGGTATCTAGTACCGAGCAAAAGGTAGCTAGTACCGAGCAAAAGGTAGCTAGTACCGAGCAAAAGGTAGCTAGTACCGAGCAAAAGGTAGCTAGTACAGAGCAAAAGGTAGCTAGTACAGAGCAAAAGGTAGCTAGTACACAAGAACAACAGGTTCCTATAGACCCAAATGATGTTAATGCAAAAACTCTTGCACAACTAAACACCTTGATGGAAGAGTCTCTTCAAATTTATGAACTTGAAGATCAAAAAACAAATATAATTGATGATTTACATAATGCTTTACAAGTAATCACTCAATTTTTAGGATTCTCAACTAACATACATCCAGAAATTTTTAACCTACCATCTGATGCTACTGTAACATTACTTCCAAACTTAAAAATAATAATTAAATTGACTAACGGAAAAACTGAGACCAAACAATTCACTGATTATGCCCCTGAAACAATCACAAAGATTGTAGAACATGTTACACCTCAATTATTAGAATTAATTAAAGCACAAAAATCTTATCTTACTGAAAAAATTACTTTCCTACGTACTGCTACAAAACAACTAAGCACTCTAAGCCAACTCAAAGAAAATCTACCATCATTTGTTGCTTCTACTGAGGAAGAATAAAATTGAAAAAATTAATTGAGAGATTTAATTCTGTTAATTCTTTACAAACAAGCTTACAGAAAGAAATTGAAGATACAGAATTAATAATTCAAGAGTACTCCAATCTGTTAGGCGAAAAGATTAGATCAAATGAAGACTCATCATCTGATGATCCTGAATTTTTAGCATTAAAAGCAAAATTAGATGGAGGTTCTTCTGATGATAAATCCAAAGATAAAAAATCAAAGGATAAAAAATCAAAGGATAAAAAATCAAAGGATAAAAAATCAGAAACAAAAAAGAGCCCAGATAAAAAGAAGAAATCAAAAAAAGGTGCTAGTGATAAATGGTATGATCTTAATGAGGTGTTAATCTATAATGGAATTGGATTAAAAGGTGAATTGGAGTTATATTTTAAGGCAATTGACGAGTTAAAATCAAAGTTAGAGCATCTCCGTAGAACTCTGGAATCATTAAACAATGTTATTGAAAAAGGCCTCAAAGGAGATATGGGGTGTATTGCTTTTAAAGGAACTGAGGGAATTTTACAAATTGCCTTCTTAAAATCCACTGTAGTACGGGAGAATTTCTCATTAAAATCGATCTATACTGGACCCGCTATTCCAGTAGAAAATATGATAAAAATAGGAGTTTTATGAGTGTTCATGCCTCATTTTTTATTTAATAGATGTCAAAAAATTGACAAAAACGATCAGCCCGATCTAACAAATTTAGCTATACCACAATATAGTCTTGTATTTTCTATCGGAGGATCCTGAAAAAACATGGCAAACGAAACAACACAAACATCAGTATTTGACTCAACTCCTGACTCTCAAATGTATGAGTATAAACAATCTATTGAAAAAGTTCAAACAGAATTACTAAAGTTTGGCCTTACTTCGAACCAAAGTAAAGTATTCATCTATCTAGGAAAATATGGCGCCAAGACGGCCCCTGAAGTATGTAAGGCTCTAAAATTACCAAGAACCGAAACATATCACTTGTTATCTGCTTTACAAAACAAGGGAATTGTTTTGGCAACGTTTCAGCATCCAATTCAATTTAATGCAGTATCGTTAGATAAAGCAATTTTGATTTTAGTTAATTCAGAAAAAGAACGAGTAAAATCTCTTGAAAAAATGGAAAAAGGATTATCAGAACTATGGGATAATATTCCTACCTTTGATACAATTCATGAAGAGATAGAAGAGAAATTCCAAATGCTACAAGGTGCAAACCAAATTCATTCAAAGATTACCGAAATGACTGATGGTTACAAAGACGAATTTTTAATTTTAGGTTCTGAAAAAGATTATCTTAAACTATATCATGGTGATTTCTTAGAATCTTTTGTTAAATCAAAACAAAAATTTAGATTACTTAGCGCATGTTCAGATAAAACCACTTACATCTTTGATGATTTAGAAAGAAAGAACATTAAAAAACTTAGCAATGATATTGAAAACCATCTATGTTTTATTCTAAAAGATAATAACGAGATGCTGTTCTTTACTAAAAATGCAAATTCAGTAGATGAACCATTTGCAATGTGGACAAACTCAAACTCTTTAGGTTATGCAATGAAGTTGCTCTTTGAGTCATTATGGGCAAGCTCAAAAAACATTCATTTGTAGTAATTTGCATAAAATCGCTTGTTAGAGTCTGACTAGTCTCCCTCTTTATATAGAAAATTTCTGTTAGTTCAACTATAGATATGGACTCTACATATTCTAAAGTAAAAACAGGGATTCCAGGATTTGATTCTATAATTTCGGGAGGATTGAAGATAGGACGTTCAGTTACTGTTTCTGGACCTCCAGGTAGCGGTAAGACTACGTTTGGTTTACAATATCTTCATTCAGGTGCCAAAGACTTTGATGAACCTGGAGTCTATTTGGCTATGTCTCAAAACATTGATGACCTAAAAAATGACTGTAAATCTTATGGGTGGGACTTTGACGATTTAATCACAAAGGAGAAAATCCTAATGGTTGATGCGAGACCATTCAAAATAAAAGATGAATTAATTGGAAAAGATGAATCTCTTTACCGTGGAGAACAATTACCATTTGAACACTTGACAAAATTGCTTCTAAGCAGTATCAAACGAATCAAGGCAAAACGAGTTGTTATTGACTCGCTTACAATTTTGGCAATGCAATACCATGATCAGTTTTACATGCGACAAGGACTTCAAGGTATGGTTCAAGCACTTGAGAATTTTGGTGTGACTAGTTTGATTCTATCTGAATACTCTGAAAGAGATAAAATTCCATTAGAATGGTTTGTTACTTCAGGAATTATTCAACTTCGCCATACTCGAAAAGAGGATACTATGGAGAGAACAATTCAAGTAACAAAAATGCGTGGAATAAAGCATAGTGAACAAATACACCTAATTGAACTCGATTCAGATGGACTGCATTTACTACATCCTAAATTGATACCTTGATTATCTCTTTTTTCTAATTTGTTGTACAACCATTGGTAAAAAGGCACCTACATCTGATACAATTCCTAGTGCTTGCCAGGTTCCTCTGTCCATAAGTTTTGTAACTGTTGTCTGATTAATATCGACAACAATCACTTTGACATCTGCTGGAAGCATGTTTCCAGTTGCA
>JADFJY010000026.1 GCA_022565935.1 Nitrososphaerota archaeon | reverse complement strand
CTCATACAACAATCTACTTCCATCATACCTGATATACATCAAATCATCAAGCCAATTCCCATATACGGTTTTAGCTGTATATACTGATAATAACACCCAACCTTCATAATCGTCATTTTCTTCAATATTCCGTATAGAACCTGTCACATAGATGATTTTTCCTATATAGTAATCTTCATCTCTTAAAATATCCTCATAGTTCCATGAAATAGCTTGATCTTTCAATTCTTTAACGCTAAGTTGAACCACATCTATTTTTTCATTTTGTTCTGAAGGAATTACAAGTATGCCTTCTTTTACAAGAAACTGTAATGCAGTAATAAATTCTGAATCGCTAATATCACCTTCAACCCAAAAACTTGCAGTAGATTTTATCCATGCTGGAATTAGTCCTTCTTCTGCTGAAACACTAAGTGCAAGTCCTATTCCAAAAACAACTGCTATTGCGATAATTATTACAAATTTCATTTAATCTACTACCAAAATCCCATGCAGAAATTCTCAAAGTTATTAATAGCTGATTTGTAATTTGATGCAGTGCCAGCATTCTTCTTCTTGTTTACAAAGGTCTCCCTGTTCCGTACTAACTTCAAGTCTAGTTTGGACATACTTGACAATAATTTCTTAATTAATAAAATCAACTATTCAGTATGAAATCTAATCTAATTTCAAAGAGTGAAACTGCAGCACTACTAAAAACAGTATCAGAGAGATGGGGAATCGAATGTCCTAAATTAAAAAATCTCAAAGTTCATCAAATTTCAGATGAAGCACAAATCTTTACAGGTAAGGGAATAAAGATTTTAAAAATTCATGATAATTATTTGCCATTTTTATCTGAAACTGATACTTTAGAAAAATTTCCAAATGTTACGGTGGATATGGGAGCTATCAAATTCATGTGTAAAGGAGCAAATGTTATGAGACCTGGAATTAAAAAATTCACAGAATTTGAAAAAGATAAGATTGTATGTATTATAGAAGAATCACAACACAAATTTTTAGCAGTTGGCAAGGCGATGATCTCTAGTTCAGAATTAGAAAATATGGAAAAAGGAGAAGTGATAGAAAATTTGCATTATATTTCTGATAAATTTTGGGAAACTGGAAAAACAATTTATGATTAAGATTTCAATTTTATTTTACGTACAAATTCTTGTAGATTTTTGATATGTGTACCTTCCCAGTAAATTTGATGACAGCCAACACATTTCCAAAATTTTTCATTATATTCTAAAACTCCCTGTGGAATTTTATTTTCAAGTTCTAATTTACTAATTTTAGATGTTAGAGAATTGCATTTTGTACATCTTGCAGAATCACCAGAAATTTCATCCAATTGTAAATGAGTGATTTTAAGAATCTCTAAAAATTGCTCAATTTCGTTTTCTTTAGTAATGTAGACTAACAAAATATTATGTTTTATTGCTCTCTCAATTAGGTGATGATCTCTAGAAATTATTATTCTGTTTTCATTTTTGGCTTTTTCAATTAATTTAGAATCATCAATATTAGAGAAATACTCAGAATCAAATCCAAGTACTCGTAATTTTTTGGCTATATTGCCAAGCATTGCATCAACTAAAAATAACATTTCTTATGGATTGAAGGTTTTCACTTATTTGATTTCTTCTGTAAATTCTTCTGTGCCATCTTTAGTGATAACAAGAACATCTAAACCGTCACCACTTGCTGAATCCCTCAGAGCTGCTGTACGTACTGCACGTTTTGCTAAATCAATTGCTTCATCTTTTGTCATGTTTGGTTTGAATTGAGGATCCAATATGCCTAATGCCATTTCTGCACCAGTACCGACTGCTGCATATTCATCAGGAAGAAGGGAACCTAAGGGATCAAGAGTATACATTGTTGGTTTGTCAACTACACCACCAACAATCACCTGTGTCAATAATGGGAAGTATCTTCGCTCATACATCATATTTGACATCATTTTAGCAATAGTATTTGGAGGAACATCTCTTTTGATTTCCATTTTTCTAATTTTTGCAAGGGCTGTAATTTGTAAGGTTAAGATTTGCATATCTGCCACAAGACCAGCACAAGTTGCACCTACTTTAGAAGTTATAGAAAATGTTTTCTTGGTTGATTTGCTTACAAGAAAGTTCCCAAATGCGATCCTTTTCTCGCTGGCAAAAACAATACCACCATCAAAAGTAATTCCAACAGCAGTTGCTCCAGGCATATACATTGACATAATTCAAATAATTTTGCAGCATAATAAAGGGCTTTCTGTGTATCAAGTATAATTGTGAGCAAAATAATTATATCAAAAATTTCAGATAGGGGTATTGGCTACAAGTGAGATTAAAGAAAAAATTCTTAATGATGTTGTCTTTATGGGTTTAAGATCAGCCATAGGCGTGATCTTTATTGTTCATGGAATAGGCAAATTTAATCCAGGATTTGTTAATTTTTTGTCAAACATTGGAATACCACCAGAAATGCAGATTCCAATTGCTTTAGCAGAGTTAATTCCAGGAATTTTGTTAGTTTTTGGTGTTGCTAGTAGATTATCTGCATCATTACTTTGTATCGTTATGTTAGGTGCTATTTTCCATGTCAAAGGAGCTCAAAACTTAACAGGTGAAATGGGAGTAGAGTTGGATTTGATTCTTCTTGCATCATCTTTGGTGATTATGATTGCAGGACCAGGAAGAATTTCACTTGCACACATTATCAAAAAGTTACCTAGATGTCTTCACTAGTTTTTCCCAAAGTTTTCCATAATCAAACAGATACACTTTGTTGTTTTCTTTAGCAAATCAACTCTAGCAAATTCATTTGGAGAATGAATTCTAGAGAACATGTATGTACTTCCTATCGATATACATGGAGCTTTTAGAATATCAACAAACGGATACATTGGGCCAGTTCCAGCATTTGAAACATTTAGTATAGATGTTCCAAATGATTTGTCAGCTGCGGCTTTTACCTGAGCAACAAACGGTTCTGAGGAACTTGTTCTAGCAGCTGCCTCACCATGAAATACTTTGATTTTGACATCACTGAATCCTTTAGATTTTAGATGTTTTTTTAATCTCATTACTTGTTTTTTTGGATCCATTTTAGGTATCAATCTAAAATCAATTTTGACTAGCGCATCACCTGGAAGAACTGTTTTTGCACCATCACCAGTGTACCCAGAAACAAATCCTGCAATATTACAAGTAGCACCACCAACCAAAGCCTTTTTTGCATCCATTCCTTTTTTGTTGCCTACAAAAGATTTGATTCCAAATTCCTTTTTGAAAACATTTTCATCAAATGGTTCTTTGCGAATTAGCTCCAAATCTTTTTTTGAGAATGGTGTAACTTCTTTGTACCAATCTTTTATGAGAATTTTTCCATTTGAATCTCGAAGTGTTTTGATGGCATCAATTAATCTCCATGCAGGATTTTTTATCAAAACTGCCAAACTTGAATGAGCATCAATAATTGATTCTTTTATGGATAATTCAACAAACAATAATCCTTTCATCCCAAGACCAATTATTGGTCTGTTTTTTGCATCAACATAACCGAATTCCCAGATAACTCCATCACATGAAAATTTCTTTTTGTATTTTTTTAGGTATTCTTCAATGTGAGCACTTCCAGTTTCTTCCTCGCCTTCAATTACAAATTTGATGTTACAAGGAACATCACCTGCTGTTCTCAGATATGCCTCAACTGCTTTGATTCTTGTAATTAATTCACCTTTATCATCAGTGGCACCACGCCCAAAGATCTTGTTTCCTTTTCTTGTTCCACTAAATGGAGGGTAATCCCACAAATCAAATGGTTCAGCTGGTTGTACATCATAATGATTGTAAAACATCAAAGTCTTTGTTGGATTTTGTTTTGATGTTATTTCGGCATAAACAATAGGAGCCACACCCTTTTTCAATCGTAATATTTCAGATTTTAATCCAGATTTTTTCAATAATTTTTTTACAAGTTTTGCGCATTCCTCAATTCCTTCATTTTTTGCTGAGACGCTTGGTTGTCTTATCAGAGTTTGTAGGTCTAAAATCAGGTTATTTAGGTTGGAATCTACGTGTTTTAGTGCATCCATGTAAATCACACAATCTTATCAAATGGTTTCATTACAACTGGAATCTCATCTAAAAGATCCGTGGATGTCATATGTAACCCCAATCTCTTTTGAACTGCTTTTCCTGCCAATCCATTGATGAAGGTAGCAGCTGCTGCAGACTCCAAAGCATTACGATTTTTTGATAACATTCCTGCTACTAATCCTGAAAGAACATCACCTGTTCCACCAACAGTCATTGCAGGAATTTTTTTCTCGTAAAGATATGTAGTTGTGCCATTTGATATTACATCTATTGCACCTTTTAGTAAAACTGTAATTCCATTTTTCTTTGCATTTTTTTCTACTAACTTTATTCGTTCATTTTTTGAATTAGAAGGTAATTCTCCAAATAATCGCTTAAATTCACCAGTATGTGGAGTCACTACAACATTTGTATGTGCTAAAAGAGGTAAAACTTCAGGAATTAATGCACTGGCATCTAATGATAATCTAACATCTCTATCTAAAAGGGATTTGACTAAAAGTAATAATGCATTTTTGTCTGGTATTGCAAGACCCATGCCAATTGTTGCAGAATCTAAATTTCGAGGTAATGCACCTACAAGTTTGTTTACAGCACCACGAGTTAATTTTTGATCAACTAAAGGAATTACAATAAGATTTGGAGAACTTGCACGTGTTGCTGATACATTGATTTTTGGTACAGAAGTATAAACTAAATCAGTTCCGCATCTAAGAGCAGCAAGTGAGGATAAAATGGGAGCACCGTGATAGATGTAGCTTCCTCCAACAACTAGAACAATTCCATTATCACCTTTTCTAGACTTTGATTTTCGTGCAGGAATGAATTTCTTTACAATGGATGCTGAAAGATTCTTCCTTATCATATCAATATACTCTAAAAAATACAGGAATAAATCTTGTTTTGGGGATTGAATGAATAATTGAGGCTATTTTTTGATAGTTTTTTTAGTAATTTTTTTGGTGGTTTTTGATTTTTTAATATTTTTTTTGTTTCTACCAAAAAACGCCTTTCTAGCATAACAGAGATAGGTAGTATGACCAATTCCTTGAAAAGAGTGTCTGGTTTTTCCTTCTCTAGCTTCTATTGTACGTAGAATATGCTCAGTTGATTCTATATCAGTAAATTCATTTTCAACTAGAGCCATAGTTAGTTTTTCTAATTGATTCATGGTAGGACAAATGGCAAAAATTGAACCACTGCCTTTTAGCATCTTACGCACTTGAGGAAGTACTGTCCAAGGATCTCCCAAATCAATTAATGCTACATCCATATCTACCAAGGGCATCTTTTTGGTAGTTTTTAGATTCAAATTATGTTGTGTGACATATTTTGAAACTCCTGCTTTTTTGATATTTTTTTCAGCTATCCTCATAAAATTTTCATCAACATCAAAAGTGTATACATGGCCACGGGGTTTTACAATATTAGCTACAAAAGATGTAAGTGAGCCGCTACCGGTTCCAATCTCTAAAATCTTTTGACCACTTCCAATTCCAGCTCTTGCAACAATATAACCGAGATCTTTTGGATAAACAATCTGGGTACCATGTTGAAGTTTCATTACATAATCATACATTGTTGGTTTTAGAAGATAGACATACTTGTCTTTGTTAGTCATTACTCTAGAACCATATTCTTTTCCAATTGCATCAGAATGCTTGATTACTCCAATATGGGTATGGAGAGATTCTTTTTTTGAAATTTTCATCAACCATTTTTTTGAATGATTAAAGTAGAATAATACAGGTGAATTTTGCTTTATTTTATCCATAGATTTTTTCTTAAAATTTTAGATAAGAATCTACTGCTTCAATAGTGGTTTTTAGAATACCATAAAGCTTATCTGACGCATATATCACATCAATGTAAATTGACAGAATTCAAAGTTGAAGGCTCTGGCGGATATATCATAGCTGAGTTAACTGAAGAGCAGGCAAAAAAAGCAGATTTAGGAGTAGGGAAATTATTTTTGGCACCAATTGGAAAACTCGAAACTGAAAAAATGTTCAAACATTATTGTAAAAATTGTGAAACAGAGTTTGACAATCCACCAAAGATAAAATTAGAAGAAAGTACAAATGAAAAAGTAGCAGACAATTTGATACTAGTAGAAAGAGGACAATACACTTGTGAAAAATGCAGTTCAATTATTGGAGAATACAGAGTATTCAAAAAGAATGATGAATCAAGTGAAGTTGGAAATGCAACCCCCTCTGAATGAAATAACAGAAAAAATATCTGATGTTTTTCTAAAAAAGATTAAAGAAGATTTTTCTAACATTGATTTTGGCATTATCGAAGAAAGATTGAAAGCAAAATACATGCAAGATGGTCACTCTGTAATGATTCTGGATGGAAGAAAAGGAATTCGTATAATTGTTGATCATGGAATAGATGAGCAGCATTCAGAGATTAATTGCAAAACTGAAATCAGAATATTTGAAAAATGTGGTATGAAAATTACTGAACATACAATTAGAAAAAAAGTGTATAGCTATGTGATACAGCCAGAAAAAGAATTCTATCAAAAGTTGGAAAAAATACCGGATAGTGAATGGGCAGAGTTGAGTGTAACTAGAACAATTTCACAAGATATACTTGAAGAAATTAAAAAAACTGCTACAAATATTGGGTTTACCCTTGAGGAGATATTGCAATTGATGGCTGAAAACGCATATGTCACAGAACTTCGATCTAAAATGAACCAAGAATTATAGAAAAAAAGAATCAAATACTGCTAAAAACTGATTACATTTATGGCAAATCAAAAATGTATCTCTTGTGGGATAGGATTTTTCTCACCAACAGATTCTAACAAATGTTCTAGATGTGCAGAAAAAGAATCTCAAGGACATGAAGATCATGATTCCTGTGGTTGTGGACATTAGCCACTAATCTTATTTTTCTAATTTAGTATGAATTTTTTTCAACTGGATGACATGATTGTTTGTTCAAATGAACAAACTTTTTTGTTTTACAGGCATAAAATACCAACATTTATGACCCATTTACTTTCAATTAACAGTAATTGGTTTGCACGCCAAGATATGATTTGCGAATTAGTGGCTTAGGCCATTAGGCGTAAATCTATCCGCTAGCAACTTCGGTTGCTAGTGACATTATTTCTTTAGAGTATCAAATCGGTAGAGATTCATAATCTTGTCTATGATTATGAAGTGTAAACGAGTTTATCGACAATCAGTAAAAATAGAATCCCCCCTTTCTACGCTTGAAAAGTCCTACTAATCCAGATTATAATTAAATAATATTTTGTTATAGTTTAAAAAATTAAAAAGTGATTTTTAGTAAAATAGAGTTTAGAATCTAAATTAAAACTATGAAATATTTTTGTCAATATCTGCCCCACAATGTATGCAGAAATATGACCCGTTTCGAGTCCAATAATGCTCGCACTTTGAATTGCTCATACAGTTCATTTTATTTTCTGCTCATAAGGTAGCGTTTGTTCAAAATTTACAACTCTATTGCGATAATTATTACAGGTTTCATTTTCTAATCCTCATAATCACAACAGCAGGAATTCCAACATACATTCCAATATTTAATAAAATCAAAGAAATTCCATATCCTAAAACTTCAATTTCTGAATCCATATCTACATAATTTAGAATAGAAAATGAACTAATCATTGGAGTAATTGCAAGCTTGACCATTTCTCGAAATACGGGATTTTCACGCTCATAATCAGCAATTATTGGACTAAATGAATAGTAGAAATCATTAAATGAATTCATGAAAGAAGTTCCTGATTCTGTTTGCAGTAGTTTGTTATCTCGAAGTTCTCTAAGTTGTTGAACTTGTGTGGCTAGTTCTGAGCCATAGGTAGCAGTAGCTATAAGACAACCTCCTCCATTCTTTGAATCCATTGTATTAACTGCACTTTCAGCAGGAAGAATTCTGTAAATTGTTCCCTCACTTAATGATACTACATAAAGAAAACCATCAGGTCCTCTTTCAATATCAGTAACACAACCAAATCCAGTACCTATGATAATTTCATCCATAGTTTCATTTTTGTTAATTACATTATCTTGAAGAAACGAACTAGTAAATTCAAAACCATCTCGATTTTCATTTAACTCAAATTTGTAAAGATTTCCAGTATTACAGTCTCCTACAAAAAGAGAATTATCGTAATTGCGAATTTCTTGAAATCTTGCAAAATCTAATCCAGTTGGCGCCACATTTTCTTCCCAACTAAATTTTGGATCATCGTAAACATAATCTTCATACCCAGGAAGACTAGTAAGTTCAGATTCAGTTGCAGGACCCATAATGACTATCCAACCACTGTTAAACTTCTCTGGGATTAAATTAATTTCATCAAAGTCATCATCGCCATTTTCAGTAGCCCACAAATTTCCAGTAATAGGATCGATTGCAAGACCAAAACTATTTCGTATACCCATAGCAAAATAGGGCTTTTCTGTTTCTAATTGTAGAATTACTCCATTGTCTTTAAGATCAATATCTTCTCCTTTCAACCATTCCAAAGGCTTGTTTTGAAGAAGACCATAACGTAATGTGTCACCAATTACTGCATAGACTTGATCATCTAATCCTACAACCATTGCTCCTCCATTATGAGAAACATTTGAAGGAAGTTCTTTTAGTAATTCTGGATTTATCAAAGAATCACCATCCCATTCATATTTGTAGATTCTATTTCCTAATGATTCACCCCCATCCTCATTTGCTTCTGTAAAATAGAGATATACTGATGAACCAACACTAGTAATTCCCAACATGCCTTTTTCTCCAATTGAATCAACATTTACATCAAGTACGGGTTTATCTTGTAAAACTCCATCTTGAATTAAACGAACCACTCCATCACTTTTTTGTAAAATTAAAATGTCATTTTCAACAAAAGTCATTGTAGTTATCATACAACACAAGTTTGAAACATACTTTTCAACAACTAAATCCTGAACATGTAATATTGGCTCACTAAATGCATCTGGAAAAGTATTTGCAAAAATAAATCCAACTAATAAGATAGAAATTATTACAGGTTTCATGAATTTTCAAACATTATACTATGAATTAAGAATTACAGGTTTATTCCATAATCATCAAGCTTATCAAAAACAAAAGAGTTTAGAAGAAATTATCATTCATTATGTCTAAATTTGTAACGCCATCTCTTATTTCTGTCTTTATCAAACCAGAGAGTAACAGCATTAGTGTTGTACTCTGGGATTTTACATTCTATGAGGTGCAACTATACCAATAAGATCTAGTGCTTTTACAAGAGTGATTTTAAATGAATCTACAATACAAAGACGAGAATTCTCCAAAGATTCATCGCCTAATTCTAAAACCTTGACATGTTCATAAAATGAATTAAATGCAACGGCTAAATCATGACAGTATCTTGCAATAACTTTTGGTGATAGATTATTTACTGCATCACGAACTTGCATATCAAACATACCAATTGTTTTAATCAAATTCAGTTCTGCTTGTTCTTTTAGCAAAGAAAAATCAACATTGATTGAAGGTGCACGTTTTGATTTTTCTAATATTCTTGCAGCTCGAGCATGAGTATATTGTATGTATGGTGCAGTGTCCCCATCCAAACTAAGTGATTTTGTCAAATCAAAAGTAATTATTTTATCAAGATCTTGTTTAATCATTTCATAACGTAGAGTTCCAACTGCAATATTATGAGCAATTTCTTCAATATCAGATGAATCCATTTCAGCATGTCTCTTCTTTGTTTCATCTTTTATTTTCTCTTTTAGCATGTCATATACAGAATCAGCATTTACATACAATCCCTTTCTTCCAGACATCTGAGCTTGTTTTCCATCAGTATCCAAACCAAGAATTTTTGCAGTATCAGAGCTAAGAGTGACGGATTCATAACCAAGATGAACATATGCATCTGGAACTGACTTGAATTTAGCCATTAATGAGGTGATAATTTTTTGTAATCTTGCTTGTCTAGAGTCAATTACAGTGATTACTTTTTGGCCAGAAAAGTTTTTGGTTGATTCATTAGAGTCTAAAGTGGTTTGCCACAAAATTCTTGAATTGGGTTGCTTTTTTTCATATTTTTGATAATGAAAAGGGTCATCAATTAATCCTAATTTCCAGGCAGCATAGGGTATATCTTTGGCAATATACGTTGCAGTTCCATTACTTCTAACTATCACCTTGTCTTCATCTTTATCTGCACCACGAATTACCCAACATCCCTTATTCTTACCTTCATCTTCAAATTCTATTAGATTCATTTCTTTAATTTTATCAAAGATTTTACTCCATAATCCTGAACGAATTATCTGAGATTCAAAATTTAGACAATCATAAGAAACTGAAAGATTCCAACATGTTTCTAATTGATTTGCCAAAACCCTTCGGGTAATTTTATCTGCAAATTTAGCAGTTTCAGAATTTCCATCTTCAAGTTCTTTGAGAATATTTTTCCTAATATTTTCAAGACTAGAATCGGATTCATATTTTTCTGTAGTTTTTACATAGACATCATCACCACAATAATGATCAAATTTCTTACCATCAGGCGATTCTTGATCAAAACCAAGATGTTTGAATCCAACAATGATATCGGCCACTTGGAGGCCAGAATCATCAATATAGTTTAGAACATTGACTTTATAATTTGCTTTTTTTAAAATCCTAGATATAGAATCGCCAATGATAATATTTCTAATGTGTCCTATGTGAAGAGCTTTGTTAGGATTTACACTCGTATGCTCAACTACAATTGTAGTATTCTTTCCAATATCTACATCGCCAAATTCATGAAGATGTGATTCAGAGAGAATCATTTGACTTAATTTTTCCCAATTAGCAAAGAAATTCAAATATCCTGATTGATGTGCTTTAGTTTTTAAAACAAGGGTACTAGAACAATGTTGATATTTTTCAGATAACATTTCTGCAATATCTTTTGGGCTTTTTTTGAGTTGTTTTGCAAGTAAAAATGAAACATTTGAGCTAACATCACCAAAACCAGGTTTTGCAGGCTCAACAGTGAATTTTACATCAGAGATTGAGAGTTCACCTAGTATCTTGTTTAGATTATTTTCAATTTCTTCAATAATTGATTTGAATGTCATCTTACATCTCAAATAATTTAGGTGCTAATTTATCTATACATTATTAACAAAAAATGGATTTTTTGGATTCTAGAAATTCCAGAGTATTCAAAAATAATGAGTCTCAAATGGATAGATATCATAATAGTAAGAGTGTCTGGTTTAGTGCCGAATTTGAAAAGTACATGAGAAAAATTCTTTATTACAACTTACATCATGATCGTTTTCTCTGATCAGCGTTTTTATTGTACAAATTACAATCAAAGTCAGGTTGGAATACCTTATTCAAGCTGATATTTTGCGGTTAGAATGCGATGCTTTGTTGTGCATAAATTATTTTCCGGTTAAATCTAACCGCATTTCAGGAGTTTTGCCATTTTGAGTCATTTGCGGTTAAAAATTTACGCACGAGCAAGGAGTCAAAATAGATTTGGTTAAGGAGAATTGTGGCGTAGTTGGAATTTTTAGCCTAAGTGGAACTAATGTTATTCCAATGGTAATTGATGCACTAAGAGCACTTCAACATCGAGGTCAAGAAGCATGGGGAATTGCTATTCCAAATAAACCTCCACTAAAAAGACTAGGACTAGTATCTGATGCATCATCAGAATTTAAAACAATTACCAAAGAATATGCTTCACCTTCTGTAATTGGACATGTACGTTATTCTACAATGGGACGAAGTACACTTGAAAACGCACAACCCCTCAAAGTAAAAGATCTTTGTATTGCTCATAATGGAACTATTGCCAATGTTCAAGAGTTGTCAAATCTTGTTGGAGGTTGTTCATTTACTCCGCAAACTTCAAGTGATACACTTGTTGCAGCACAAAGACTGGTTGCATTAATCTCTGAGAATGGTAATATGGTAAAAGCACTTTCAGTTCTCAAAAATGAGATGGTAGGCTCTTATTGTTTTACATTTATCACTGATGACAATTCTGTTTATGCTGCACGTGATCCAAAAGGATTCCGTCCAATGGTTTTAGGATATAAAGAAATAGACAATACATACATTGTTGCATCTGAATCTTCAGCATTATCTGCTGTAGGAGCTGAAATGCAACGAAATGTAGATCCTGGTGAATTAATTCGATTAAGTAAAAACGGAATGGAGACTGAACGCTTCTCTGATGAACCTACTCATGCACATTGTTCTTTTGAATTTACTTACTTTGCACATCCATCAAGTAACATGGAAGGAACTAACATCTATGTTGCAAGAAAAAATATTGGTAAATTTTTAGCAAGAAAATTTCCAATTAAAGATGCAGATTTAGTAATACCTGTACCTGATTCTGCAAGACCTGCAGCATTAGGATATGCACAGGAACTTGGTGTACCATTTGATGAAGGCTTACTCAAAGATAGATATAGTAAAAAAGGTCCATTGCGAAGTTTCATTGAACCTCACCAATCAGATAGAATAGAGATTAATCGATGGATAATTCCAATTAAAGAAATAATTGATGGTCAACATGTTATTGTGATTGATGATAGCTTAGTTCGAGGTACAAGTTCCAAGGCAATTATTAAGGCACTACGACGAGCAGGTGCAAAAAAAATTAGCATGGTAATTACTTATCCTCCAATTAAATTCCCATGTTATGCTGGCATTGACTTTCCATCAAAAGAGGAACTTGCAACATTTTCTGATGGAAAAGAGATGACTCTGGAAGAAACTACTGAGATGGTAAGGCAAAGTATTGGTGCCGACTTTTTGGGATACAATGATGCTGATAACCTTGCAGCAGCTATTGGTATACCAAAAGATTCTATGTGTTTTACATGTTCTACTGGTAACTATGATTCTCTTGGAATAACACCTGAATTTAGAAGCAGAATTGAGATGAAAGGCGAATAATTAGAATGCAGGCAATTTGGAATAATGTTGTAGTTGCAGAAAGTAGCAATACAGTAGTAGTAGAAGGAAACCATTACTTTCCATTTGATTCAATAAAAAATGAATTTTTTGAAAAAACTGAACTCACTACACTTTGTGGTTGGAAGGGAATGGCAAACTATTATTCAATTACAGTAAATGGAAAAACTAACAAAGATTGTGCTTGGTACTATGAAAAACCAAATGATGCTGCCATGAAGATTAAGGGAATGGTAGCCTTTTGGAATGGTGTTGAAGTAAAGTAACCATCATGAAAATTAGTCAGATATTGATGGAAACAACTATTCCACAAATAACTA
>JADFJY010000098.1 GCA_022565935.1 Nitrososphaerota archaeon | reverse complement strand
CTGGCGTATATGGCACCATACATACAACACACATGATTGCAGATGGGACCAACATAGTTGCAGGAGTAACACCTGGAAAAGGCGGTCAAAAATTTCAAGATAGTGTTCCAATTTACAATACGATGCAAGAGGCAGTAGATGCCACTAATGCAAAAATTTCAATTCTCTTTGTTCCAGCAAAATTCTTTCTAGGAGCTGCAAAAGATGCACTAGAAGCCGGGATCAAGCTACTAGTTGCAATTCCAGAACATGTTCCAATAAGAGATACTATGGAAACACTAGCATTAGCAGAACAAAAAGGAGCAATAGTCATTGGACCTAACACTCCAGGAATTATGATTCCAGAACTAATCAAGATTGGAATCATGCCAGTATCTCCCTTTATGGCAGGAAAGATTGCAGTACTATCAAAGAGTGGAACACTACTCTATGAAATTTCAGATTCACTGACCACTGCAGGATTTGGACAATTAATTACAATTGGTATTGGAGGAGATCCAGTGAATGGAACAAGACTAATTGATGCATTTGAGATGATTAAAGACATTCCAGATTTAGAAGGATTGGTAATTGTAGGAGAAATTGGTGGAGACTCTGAGGAAATTTTGGCTCAAAGAATTATTGATAGTGGATTTACAAAACCAACTGTAGCATACATTGCAGGAAGAGCAGCACCAAAAGAAAAGAAAATGGGACATGCAGGAGCTATTGTCATGGGAACTTATGGTTCTGCAGAATCCAAAATTTCTATGTTTAACAAAGCAAATGTTCCAGTAGCAAAGAGACCAGTAGAAGTACCAGTATTATTAGCAGGAAAGATGGAAAAATCCGATTAGAATAAAAGAGAGAGATTTTGGAGTGAATTAAATGCCAATTACTGATCCTGAAAAGAAACGAATTGCACAACAAGCACGTCTTGTAATGAAAATTTGCTTCAAGTGTGGATGCAGAAATGACATTGCAGCTACAAGATGCAGAAAATGCAGAAACCCATACCTAAGACTAAAGAACAGAACTCTTGGGGTTAAGAAATAGAACTAGTTATTCATCATTCTTTGTTTGTATTCTACAATTGCAAATTTTATCTCAGAACTGTATTGCATAATGAATGATTTTGCAGCATCAGGATTTTCTAATTCCTCAAGATTTAGCTGGATATCAGCAGGCAGTTCTTCATTCATTTGGAATAAAATTTTGGCAGCATCAACGTATTGCCCAAGATTGTCTGCATATTCAAATGCCAAAGTCATTTTATCAATTAAAGCATCAAATTCCTGAAGGGGCATGTGTAATATGTTAAAAATTAATACAAAAGGACCTGGTAATTACGAAATATCTAAAATCTAAAGACAAAAAAGCTTGTGTTTTAGTAAATTTATTGGACCAGTCGTCTAGTTTGGTTTGGATGACGCACTCACACTGCGTAAGGAGAAATCCCGCAAAGGTCGTGGGTTCGAATCCCATCTGGTCCATTATTCTCAAATTCGATTATTTTAGATACTAAAAAGAAACAATTTTGAATGACCTCATAATAGAATCGATTATGGACTCAGAAAATATCATAGATGATGTAAATGCGTTATTGAAACTTGGTGTGGGGGATCCATACAGATTAGAACACATCAAACAAGCATACATCCTAAACAAAACTATTTGGAAAAGTGATGACAAATATCTAAAACAATTAAGAGTGAGATATCTAGTAAAACACAAAATTGACCAACCAGACATACAACCAGAAATTAATGAAAATTTAGAAAATGATTCTGAGAATAATGATATTATTCATTGCTGGAAATGTGGTAAAAAGGGTCCATTAGGAGCTAATTTTTGCATGATTTGTGGTTCTTCTATTTTTGAGGTTGGTGAAGAACCTCAAACAGCAGACGTACAAATTCCATCAAGCCATTCAAAAAAACAAACAAAGACTAGTGGATTAAAAATTCCCATCCTTATTGGCATTCCTGTTTTGATTTTGATAATAATTGGTGGCGCATATAGTCAAGGATTATTAGATAATACTTTTGAAAGATCTTCTAATGATCAGATTTCTACTGAAATAGAGGATGAAGAAATTTTCTATGGTGAATTTGATTCTAAATGTGGTGCTGGAGCTGTTCTCGATCCTGAAACAAATGAATGTCGGGTCGGTAGTGTAAAACCTGCAAGTTAAGGTGAAACTAATTCAAAATGTGGTGTAGGAACCATCTTTGATTCTGATAGCAATTTATGTATTTTAGATAAATGAAAATTCAGTCATGAATCTTTGTTTGCTGTTTAATCTTTATGAGAATATCATTTGTCATTCTTTGTAGTATTTCTAGTTCTGGAGCCATACTAAATACAAAACAAGGATTGCTTAAAGAAATCATGGAAGAATAGAAAGTTGAACGATTCCAAACTGGAATTTTTGCCAAATATCATTGCAAGAAATAACACTGCCATTGGGATTACTGTTTTTAGCAGATAAATATTTGACCTAAAATTTTGGCTCTTGTCGAGCATTACATATGTAGATTATTGTATATCCAGTGTTTGCTGTTTAATTTTCATCATAACATCTTTAGTCATTACAAGTAATATTTCAAGGTCAGATGTCATAGTTCTCAGATATAGATAGATGGTCTTTGATATAACGCTCTGTTCCAATCTATTATGACAGAGCAGAAGAGAGATACCGTAGGGTTATAATCAAAATACTAACTGTAATATTTCAAATATTACACTTTAGCTAGTTAAAATTGGATAAAATTAGAGAAAATTTGTGAAAGCCAGATTTAATGGAAAATGTGTAGAATGTGGGGGAGAAATCAAGGTAGGAAAAGAGATCATTAAAAATTCTAAAGAAAAATGGGTTCACAAAGCATGCTCAGATTTAGAAGATGAATTACCATAATTACAAAATTGGAACAAATTAGTAACAAATTTTTTAAAGGACTTGGAAAAAAGAACAATTGATGAATACAAAATCAAGTATATTTTTGATTGTATCAATTATGACAGTTTTTGCCATAATGATGATTCCAAATGACATTTCAGCTCATACTAGTCAAAACAGCATTACGGTAACCCCAATTAATGAGAAGATTAGTTTGCAAGAAACCATTACTACAATGAGTATTCCTAAAGACAACACACTTCCATGGGGATCAGTTATTGGTGCGGCATCTGATTACGTTGAAAGATACCCAGTGATTATTCAATTTTACAAGGGAGAAGATCCTGTTCACTTTACACAAGTTGATCTGAAAGGAGATGGCTCTTATGAATATAAATTCAGAGTTAGAAGTCTGGATCCAGATACAGGGAAATTTGTAAATATCTTTGAAGGAGATTATACTGTAAAAATCTTCAAAGTTATTCCAAACACCAATGATCAGGTATAGATTCAATAATATTTTTTCAAATTTATTAAATTACTCATAGAACACATATACTGTGTAAATGAACTGGATAGTTAGAAATTGAGTGAAAATTTTTGGCACGATATTGAATCAAGAGCAGACATTCCTGAAATAATCAATGTGATTGTAAAGATATACAAAGATACTCTAAAAAAATACTAACATGTCA
>JADFJY010000025.1 GCA_022565935.1 Nitrososphaerota archaeon | reverse complement strand
CAGAGATTTTACTTTTATCAACTCCAAGAGATTTTGCAATTAACTCTATTCCCTCTTCACGTGGAGTATATTGAGCATGAATCCAAATTATTTTATCATAATCATTAACACTTGCTACAGCTTCATCTAATGAAACTTGAATACGTTGATTCTTTGACATTGCTTCTAGATTTTTTCTGTATTTTTCTATTCCATCAGCAACAATTACGACATATTTTCCACCATCATTAGAATTTGCCATAATTAGCACTTGATAAAGAGCAAGAGCAGTACTTTCACCTATATCGTAACCTTTGTCTACAAAAAACTTGAGAAGATATTTTGCCTGCTCAAAATCTACTTCATGTTCACCAGCATATTTCTCAGGTTCATATAATTTCAAGCCAGATGCCTTGTCTTTTGTTCTGATTCCTGCTACATCTTGACCTGCTGGTGGAAAAACTACGTGCACTGATTTTTTTCCATATTTTTCAGATACATATCTACTCAAACCACCTGAAGTGCCACCAGTACCAAAGGTACAAACAATTTCAAAATCTTCTAATGAATAATTATTTTCATGTAATTGTTGGTCAATTTCAGCTGCTGTGACAGTTCTATGAACATCAATGTTTAATTCATTATCGTATTGTTCTGGGCAGAATAATCCGTAAATCTTTGCAAGAAATTTTGCCAAATTTATGATATCTTGTTTAGCTAAAAGTGATTCTATTTCAGAATTTTCTTTATCAAAAATAGCAGGATCAAAACCAAGCTCTGATAATTGTGAGCGAATATTAACTGCAGTTGCTTTTGCAGCCAAAAGATCTGCTGCACCATCTTTCATTCCTGGAGCAGGACAGATGTCCATATCAAGATCCATAATTCGTATATTTTCATTTCTTAATTCCTTGAAGACTCCCTCTTGCAACTGTCTTGATACAAGTGCAACAACAACTAATCCAAGTTTTGATATTAGTCCAAGGGCTATTCCAAAGTTTCCTGAGGTAGCCTCAATTACTGTTTGTCCACTCTTCAGTTTACCTGTAACAATAGCGTCATGAATAATGTAAACTGCAGCTCTGACTTTAATTGAACCAGTAATTAAGTTGGAATCAAATTTACCAAAAATTTTTAGATCCTTATCTATAAAATCTGTTTTGTACACGCTTTTTGCACATTCTTTCAAATCATCAGTTAGATCAGTTAGCGGTGTTGCATTAACAATTTTTGTATCTTCTAAATGAGGTACCTTACTCCATATCTCTTGCTCAAAGCGCTCAAGCAGTACATTATCAATATTAGTTCCTTCGGTTTCTTCCAAAAGTCTTTCTCCTCAAAATTCTAATAAATTATCCTTCTAAAATACTAATCACTTTATTCGGAATATCATTTAGTCTACTAACTGCCATAGTTTTTTCATATCCTAAATGTTTGAGATTATTTGCTATAGTAGTAGCCCTTATTGTGTTTGGGCCCAAGCCTAAAGCCACCATATTGATGCCTAACCCTTTCAGAGATTTTGTCATATTTCTTACTGCACTAGGATCTGATGGTTCACCATCTGTTAGTGTCAAAAAAATATCTGGTCTTTTTGATTGTAACATTGGAAACATTTTATCATAAACTTCTGCCAAGGGGGTTGAACCATTTGCAACGATCTGTGCTAATCGTTTTGCAGTAATATTGTTCCATTTAATATTATCTTTTTTTATAGACCAACAAACGACTGATCTGTTTTGAGTACTAAATGCATATACTGCAAATTTTACCTTAAGAAAAGCGAGTACTTCACAAAGTGCAAGAGTTGCTTTTTTGTATTCTAGAGCATTTGATGCAATACTTGATGAATGATCCAACAAAATTACAATTTTGGTTTTAATTGATTTTCTTATATCTATAAAAAATGGTTCATGTCCTTCAATGTAACTTTCCTCATCAAATTCATCTCCAGATCTATGATGTTGTTCTTTCCATCCATATTTCCATTCCTTAAATTTAATTTTTAATCGATTAATCAAATTCATATCATATATTGCGGTTTCATTAACATTCCTTGTAGATGGAATTTGAATTCCTATTGCTTCTGGACTTAATCCTTTATTTTCCATTTTTTTGTTTTCATCAAGTAATACTTTATACTCATCATAGACATTGTCTCCTCTTAATATCGATGTAGAATTTGCTGAACCAAAATCTCCTTCTTTGTTTTTGGAAATTATTTTTAAAATTTTTAATAGTTCTTCTTTATTTAATGCCATTCCAGCTTTCATATACGGTAAAGATACTGGAATTGTAAGAAGTGAATCAATATCTAAAATTTTGATTATATCGCTTACATTTTTTTCAAGCCAATCAGTATCATAATTTTTCTCAATTGCTTTGGCAACATTTTTTTTTGCAAATTCGGCTGCTTTTTTAATTTTCTCAAAATGACTAGATTGAATTTCTCCTTTAATTGCCCCAAACATGAAATATTGATAAAATGCCTCTACAATTCGTGCATTTCCATAAACTGTGTTTAGTTGTGGTCTTGCTATAAGCATATAGGCATAATTGAAGATAATTTCATCATCCATTCCTTTCCAAATTTTTCTACCTAATTGTTCAATTCTTTGTGTCTCCAATGTATTGAGAATGAAACCAAATGCATGATCATTACTAAGAATCTTTTTACAAAATTTTACTCTCATTGCTTCATACCACAATGACGTTCGAAATTGACGATATTTTTGAAAATCGTTACCAATTCTTTTTTCAAGAGGTATCATGATTATTTTTTTTTCATTAAGTCTTGTTCTGGCTTCCATCTTATCTGAAATTTCAATAATCATTTTATCTTCTTCAGACCATCTTCTTACAAGAAAGGTTCCAATTTCTACTATTGATTCATTTTGAAGTTGAATTACTTGCATTTAATTACCAAACATTGAAGTAATGATGTCACTTACTTTTTGATATTCTATGTTTCCCCATTGTGTGTAAACATTTCCAAAAACAAAAAATGCTATCTCTTTTGAAGACATTCCTTTATCCAATAATTTTCCAAATGCAATTGTTTCTCTTAAGCTAGGAGAATAAAATAGTTCTTCAACGGCAGCAGCTTGTCTTAATATATTTGCTAGTTTAATTGCTTGAATAATTTCTGATTCATGTTCTCCTGAAACATATTTTTTTATAATTTCTAATTCAATGTTCTCAGGCGGATATTCTAGTCTTATTCGTACTGGAAATCTACTTAGTATTTGTGGTGGGAGTTCCTTTGTTCCACTATGTGTTAATGGATTTATAGTTGCAATTACATACCAATTTTCTTTTGCTTTGATTACTTCTCCTGTTGATTCTTTTAATACAATTTGTCGTCTATCATCTAACGCTTCATCAAGTCTGAGTAAAACATCAGCTTCTGCTGAATTAATTTCATCCAAGTAAAGCATGTCTCCTTTTTTCATTGACTTTATCAAAATTCCTTCATCAAAACTTACAGTTCCATCTGTTAGTGTTTTTGTACCAATAAGATGACTCTCTCTAGTTCTTAGGCTAAAATTAATGGATTGTAGATTTACACTCTTATTTTTTGCAAAATCTCTCACTAAAGATGTCTTTCCAGTTCCTTTTGGTCCTATAATGAGCACAAAAAGACCTGCTTCATATGCCTTATTCAGAATTTGATTTGAATTATTCCAATCTAGATATTGTATTTCCAAAGTATGTTTTCATTAATTTAAACAATATTTAATATTAGATCTAGTTTCCAAATGCTTCTGGAATTCTTAAAACTAGAATTCAAAAGTGACTTTTCGTATCAATCATACACTAAATATGCAAATATTTTGAAACTTGATACTGCTATGTACCCATACAGAAGCTCAGAGCCTCATGAAATTTAGCTCGCTGAAAATTAGTAAACTGCTCATCTTTAAACTCAATTGCAAATTTTTTCATTTCTTCACATGTCCAATCTTTCCAAATTCTAGGGTTTGCAACATTCTCATCAAACCAATTAATTACAAAAACGAGAAAAATTGCTGTACTAAAAATTAGTATTACAGTGATAATTAATTTATTTCCTTGTAGGTTTAGTTTCAAATCATGTTAACAATATTTTTGCTCCTTAAAAGGTAAATTACCATTCCTATTCCAGAACTTAACACAACAACTGAAAGTAAACCAAACTCTGGCACAACCTCATATGGAATTATTATCTCCAAGGGTGAAGGAATTGTAACTATTGTTTCCAAACCAGAATCTTCTACTAGATTTGAAAATTCCTGCATCTGTTGAGGACTACCATGCATTGGAATAACAATATAGGGATTTGTTGCTTTTGTCATTTCAAATGCATCTTGCGGGGATGCAGTTGGGGAAGGGCTTCCAGTTGGAACTATTGCTACATGAACTCTTGGTTCAATGTTCTTTAAATCATCCACAAATCCAGAATCAGAACCATGAAATATTCTAAATCCATCAAACTCTATTACATAGATCAATGGAGTTTTAGTTGAATGTTCAGCTGCAAATGCATCAACAGTAATTCCAGAGATAGTTTTTTGCTCATTTGGTTTGATTTGGACGAGCTTGTCTTTAGGTATTTTATCAATTAACATAAGTGCTGAAGTTGGATCTGCAATGATAAAGGAACCAGTTTTAGTTTGCATTGCTATGGTGGTTTCAGGATCAAAGTGATCTCCATGATCATGAGTTATGAAAATTGCATCTAGTCTATCCAACGAATCGATATCGTCTATGAGTAAGCTTGATGGATCTATTGCGATAGCATAGTTGCTAGTTCTTAAAAGAAAGCCTGCTGAAGCATACCCTTCCAATGAGCCCTTTTGATGATTTCCCAACCACATTATAGCTAGCTCACCAGATTGAATATCATAGTTAAGGAGATTAGTAGTGGCATCTGACATTTCTTCAGCAGAGGTGGAAGTGATACCAATCATTAAACCAAAAATTATGATAGCAATTGGAATGAAAATTTTCATAGTTTATTTAGATTCTAATCAAATAAGAAATTTTGTTAATAGGTTGTATCAAATGTAAAAAAATAACGTATCTGGTCCCTTTAGATTCATTAACTGCATTCATTTTTATCCACAAAAAAGATTCAAGCCTCTTAAGAATTGAACCAAGAGTCCTAAACTCAAATACCAAGCCCTTTGATGGCCTGATCTTTTCTGAATCCCAAATTATCACCAAAAATGGTTCAAGCCTCTAAAGATTCAACCATCAAAACTTTCATCAAACCCGTTCATATCTTATAGGATTCTGATTTGAATCCTTTTATCTAATTTCATCTTTTAATATTTTATGAAATTTCTATTTTTTGCATTAATCCTATTTATTTTTTCAATAGGTATTGCACATGCTTTACAATTTGATATTGTTCCTAATGTTGATGCAGCCAAAGCAAAGGGAACTTTTCTAACTGAAACTAATTCAAAAAAGGTCTGTGGAGATAGACTATGTTCTGAAGTTTCTGATGAAACAATATCACAAAAACCAGTAATGATTACAAAAAAAGGATTATTCCCATCTTCAATGGATTATACTGTCAATGAACCTGAAATTGATTCTGAAAAAGGATATGCAGTCATCGAAATTGGTGATGGACTCTATTGGATTACTGATGGCACGTATCAGATGATGTTTCTAACAACAGGAGAAGGAGTTATTGTAGTTGATGCACCTATGGGATTAGGTAGTAAAATACAACAAGCAATTTCTGATGTTACTTTAGAGAAAGTAACGCATCTAATTTATTCACACATTCACAAAGACCATGTAGGTTCTGCTAGTCTCTTTTCAAAAGACACCACATACATTTCTCATATTGACACTGCAAAACACCTGGCAATGAAAAATGATCCACAAAGACCAATTCCATCAATTACTTTTGATAATCAATACACTTTGAGTGTAGGTGATCAAGTCCTAGAATTATCTTACATTGGGGCATTTCATTCTAAAGGAGATATTGTGATTTCTTCTCCTGCCCACAAAGTCATAATGGCAGTTGATTTGTTTCATCCAAATGCTGCTCCCTTTCAATACTTTGGAATTACAAGAGATATGGGGGAACACATTGCAGCACATGATAAAATTTTAGCAATGGATTGGGAAATTATAATTTCAGGACACGAACCAATCTTAGGAACTCCTGAACATGTAAAATTTAACAAAGAATTCACACTGGCAGTTTTAGACAATGCAATTATTGCAATGCAAACAACTCAACCAAGTGCAAATTACTTTGGTGATTTGGCAAACAAATGTGCAGAATTAACTATAGAACAATATCCAGATCTAAAAGACATTGAGGTTAGTCCAGTTGAAAATTGTGTAACAATGGTTTTCTATGCTATGATAGATTAGTTATCTTATTTCCAGATTAGATTGTCAAATCTTTTTATGAAATTTTCAGGAATTATTTTTACTAGGGAGAAAATTTCTGATGTTTTCATTAGATTTTAACTTCATTAACAAATCCTTTTCTTCTACACTGAATGTTTTTTCCAATTTCTCTTTTAATTTTTTAATCTTAATCTTTATTATGGAATTGCAAGAGGACTTAATTCACATTTACATTCCTCTCTTTTACCACACCTAAAACAGTTACAATTACAATCAAGCAATGATGTTATACAATTAGGACATTGTGTATATTCTGCATAATCATCCCTCAATACAATTCACCTATACCCTATAGGGAGTAATAGAACTTAAGTCCTATAGGTGATTTTTTTTCATTTCCATTTCATACCAATGATTACCATCAAAAATATCATTAACCATTTCAATTATCATGTTAACTTTAAGTGGGGAATAATAGCGAAGTTTAGTCATGGGGACTCTAAACATTACTGTAATCATAAAATTAGAACCTGATTTTTCAGAAGGAAATGTCAGTTATAATCCAGATGGAACCCTAAACAGAGCTGAGACAAAAAATACTTTGGGTCCTCATAGTGGAATTGCAGCTCACGCAGCATTTTTTGGTAGAGTAATGTATGATGCAAAAGTATTCATTGTAACGATGGGGCCGCCAATTGCAGATCTTGCACTTCAGCAGGCTCAACAAATCTCAGATGCAGAAGAACTTCATCTGTATAGTGATAGGTTATTTGCAGGAGCTGACACTTTGGGAACTGCAGAAGTGTTACGAGTTGGAATTGAAAAAATGCCACACAAAATGGATATTGTATTTTCAGGGCATCGAGCATCAGATGGTGAAACTGGACAAACTGGACCACAAACTGCCTGGAAATTGGGGTTTACATTTCTTGGAAATGTAATTAGTTACAGTGTAGATTTAGAGACTAGAACAATTCGTGCAAAACGTCTGATTAGTTTACAAGGATCTCCTAATGTAGTTGAAGAAGTTGAAGCACCCTTGCCAGTTTTTATCTCAATTGATCCTACCTACAAATCAAATTATGATGCCGTTTCTCAAAGATTAGCCTTTGAAAAATATCAAAAAGAAGCTATCCAACGAGCACAAAATTTCAAAGATTATCTCAAAGTCTTTAATGCAAAAGAATTGGGTGTTGATGAAACTCTTGTAGGCCTTCCAGGTTCTCCAACAATAGTGTATAAGGTTGAGCGAGTACCCAAGTCTACAGCTACAAGACGAGCAGAAGTAATTGACGGCACTGATCCTGAACAAATTCGTAAAGTTGTTACAAAAATGAAAGAAGCATTATCAGCTATGGTGATTAAATAATGACAGAAAAATATCGACATCTATATGTTATAATTGAACACGAAGATGGGAAATTTCTCCCAGTAAGTTTTGAAATGATTGGAGAGGCAAGACGATTACTAGATGACTTTAACTTAAAATATTCTTCAAATGAAAAAGTAGTTGCAGTAATTTTGGGACACAACATCAAAGATATCTCAAAGAAGTTAATTGAATACGGATCTGATGTAGTAATCTTTGCTGATAATCCTGAGCTAAAGGACATAAGAAATACAATTTACACTAAAGTAATTTGTCAAATTGCTCAAGACACAAAATCACTAGGAGAAATAGAGCCAGAATATGCTGGTGAAGTAAAAAAACCTAGGTACATGTTCTTTGCAGCAGACAGTATTGGAAGACATCTATCTTCTACAGTACTAGTCGAATTAGAATCAGGGTTGGCTTCAGACATCAACCAGCTTGTAATTGAAGATATAGAGATGTCGCATCAACAAAAAACTGGTGGAACAAAAGAGACATATAAAAAAACCCTAAAAATGTATAGACCTGATTTTTCAGGATTTTTATGGACTACAATTCTGTGTCTTGATAATAAAAATCCCGCTTTTCAAAGAGATTATCATCCGCAATCCTGTAGTATAATTCCAGGAGTTTTTGAATCATTAAAGCCAGATTCTTCACGAGAAGGAAAAATTATAGAATTTATTCCAACTATTGATGAAGAAGATCTCAAAGTTAAGGTGTTAAGTCGTCAGATAATAAAAAGTGTAGTTGATTTTGATACTCCTAGAACTATAGTTAGTTTTGGTAGAGGAATAAAAGAAAATCCTGAACAAAACATTAGGCTTGTAGAAAATTTAGCAAAGGAATTGAATGCAGAAATTGGAGTTACTTTACCAATCTCAAAAAAACCATATTCTGTTAGTCAGGCATTAGATTCTAAATATATGATTCCAGATAGAGTGATTGGAACTAGCGGACACAAAACTAGTGCTATGCTGTATGTTGCTGCAGGAGTAAGTGGTGCAATGCAACATGTCTGGGGAATGAAAGATTCAGGCTTTGTTGTAGCTATAAACCCTGATGAGGATGCGCCAATAAAAAATGAATGTGATATCTTCATTAAAGGAAGAATGGAGGATGTAATTCCGTTACTTATTGAAGAAATTAAAAAACAAATACAAATTGTTGAGGCATGAAAAAATTTGGAAAAATATGACGTAGCAGTAATTGGTGGTGGCTCTGCTGGGTTAGCTGCACTAAAACAACTATCAAATCTTGGAAAACAAGCAATACTCATAGAGGCAGGCTCTAAAATTGGCTCAAAGAATCTATCTGGTGGAATTCTTTATTCTAAAAAACCCAAAAAAGGTCAAGTAACAAACGTTGAGCAGGTATACGAAAATTTCCTTGATGATGCACCACTTGAAAGAAAAATTACAAAATACATTCTTCATTCAACATCAAAAGACAAAGTCTATTCAATGGATCTTACTGCAGCACATGACTATCAGGCAAATTTTGGATATTCAGTTCTTATGAATAAACTAAATTCTTGGTTTGCGAAACAGGCACAAGAGAGTGCTGAAAAACTGGGTGGTGGAATAATTCCTGGGGTTCATGTAAAATCCCTTTCATGGAATGAACAAACTGGAACGATAATTATACAAACTGATGAGCTTGATGAGTTTGAAGTAAAGGCAGTAATTGCAGCTGATGGAGTAAACTCAGAAATTGCAGAGATGGTTGGTGCTAGGAAAAAATTCACAACTGAACAACTATACCAGGGAGTTAAAGTCATAGTAAAATTACCTGAAGAAATTATTGACGAAAGATTTGCCATATCATCTGATGAAGGTGCTGCACATCTTTTTGCTGGTGATATTACTCTAAATCATATTGGTGGCGGATTTCTGTATACTAACCGTGATACACTTTCAGTGGGAGCTGTCTATCATCTTGATTCACTAATTAGAAATCCAGCAGAACCATATACACTGATTGATACTTTACTGAAAAATCCAATGGTTAGTGAATTTATCAAAGATAAAGTTCCAATTAAACCAGACATTGATAAGAATCTTTCACAAGAAGAAAAACTTCGAATTCGGTTTGGTGTAGCAAAATTGATTAAAACTTGGTATGATATTCGAGAAGCAAACTTTTCCCCTAGTGGTAGAGAGAGATTAATTGAATCTGGCAAATACAAAGATGTAGAAGATATTCAATCAACATTATTATCTATTCAAGAAAAAATGTCTGAAAAATTTGGCGTTACATTTGGAACAGATTATCTTGAAGATGAATATGGTGCAAAACTAGTTCCAGATGGAAAAAGATGTAGAATGAAAAAACCATTCTTTAAGAATATTTTATTTATTGGCGATGCAGCAGGCAGAGGAGTTTTTGTTGGTCCAAGAATTGAAGGTATCAATGTAGGTATAGATGATGGAGTACATGCAGCAAATGCAGTAGCAAGAGCTCTTGATAAGAATGATTTCTCTAATTCTCTTGGTGAGTTTTATTCAAAATCAATAGAACATAGTCCATATACTGTAGATATGAAACAAATAGACAAGGATTATCTAAAGATCTTTTTAGATGCAGCAAAAGATGTCCCCACGGATATAATTGGCGTTCGCTATGGTACCATTCTAAAAATGATGTCTAGTGATACTTTTAGAGGCATTGCGATAAAATTTGCAAATATTATTGGTTATGATAAACTCATACCAATAATAGAGTCTGAAGAAACCTACGTTAAAGTACCAACAATACTTGCAGAAAAACTAGGAAAATCAATCTCTGCATCCTATTTGCCTACAATTCCACCTATAGCAGATAGAATTGCCAATCTAAATTATAATGATGATAACCTTGCTCACATCAAGGTTCTAAATTCTAGTAGTGAGTACATGAAAAAAATGGTAATTCTCTGTCCTTCCAAATGTTATAGTGAAGAAGGCGGAAAGGTGATTATTCAGCATGAAGGATGCATAGATTGTGGAACATGTTCACAAGAAACAGAGTGGCATCACCCTCGTGGCGAAAAAGGAATTCATTATCAATACGGTTAGAAATTTACACAGTAAGTTTGATGCTTTTTAGCTCATCATATGCTTGTCTCATTTTATTGTAAAATTCATTCACAGTTGGAGGAAAGATTGAAAATGCTATGTAAAAGTCCTCAGCTTCTCTAAGATATCGCTTTATTTTTTCCTGTCTTGGAATTTGAGAGATAAATCTCATATTGTTTAATCTATCTGAGAGCTTGATGATTTTTACATCATAATCGGCTTTTATAAGATCAGTACAATACTCAAAAAATCTTGCAGTTTGTTTTTCTTCATCATTGGCACCAGGATAATTTTCTAAGGGTTTTGTTTTCAAAGTCATGGCTATGTTGTAAACATAATCTCCACATCTATGCTGAAAGTATGCATCAAATCCATATGCTTTGGAAGCATACACATCTAAAATCTTGTCATTGTCTTCCATTACATCATGTAAAATAGATGAAACAATTTGTAGAGTTGTAAGTAGTTTATCTGTTTTTTTATAATGTAGTATTACATCAATAGTTACAGGCCAAACATGTGTTTCTAGAAATGATGATTTTCCATCTTCTCTAACTACTCCTGAATGAACTTCATCAGCTAGTTCTATAGCTCCTTCAACAAAACTGTCTATCCTAATTTTTGCCTCATTTTCAATGGCATTCAAAAGTTCTTCTTTGGTTACAGAACAAACTTTCATCATTAAAATATCACTCCATCATTCAAAAACATGATCCTTAACGTGATATATCAAATCATCAGATAGAATAGAAATCTGAATATTACGACTAGCCAACTTTCACTAAACAATTTTTGGCGTGCAATACAAGAGTCTTAACTAAAACACAAAATCCCTTTGAAGTGCGTCTCATTTTATTCCCAAAAAGGTAGGTGAATCCCCGTGGATTGAGCCTAGAAAATATATCTAACATGTATTAGATGAATAAAAAAGAGGAAGAATTATTCCTCAAATTTTGCGAGTTCGTTCTTTAGTTGCTTGATTTGATATTCTACAACTCGTCTCTGTACACTGTTTATCAGATTCATCTTTGTATTTTCTTGGTGTGATAAGAAAAGGAGACCAGAGAAGAAAAGTTGATCCTTTACTAAGTTCTAACTCTTTTTGATTTAATAGTGACATTTGGTTGTGTATTAAAAAACCAAAAGTGACTTTTTGTATCAATTATACACTAAATGCAAATATTTTGAATTGTGTTAATTTGAACATCTAATATTGACCTTCTATCCAACCTCCGCAGGAATTACAAATAATCATACCATCTTCATTTACATAACTTGGGGTTTCAGGAGGACATACACATTTTTGAATTTGATCCATAATATACAAGCGTGTTTGTTATATTAGAATGAAAATTTTTCAATATTTACAGATGTTTACTCTTTTAATTAATTTTAGACATTTTTTCATAATTTGCACTAGCTACAACCAATCAAACAATTCCCCTTAAGAGAATTAATCATATTTTGAAACGTTATACAATACTGTCTCACGTTTTATGAAGGATGAGAATTTAAAAAAATATTGGATGGAAAACTCTATGCGTGATCTTCATGCACTAGTTTTAGAATCCCATCTATAGTTTGGTTTTCTGCTTCTGTATTATTCATAGTTGCAAGTAGCAAAAACCCATCGTCTAATGACACTGTTACCCTTTTCAACCTCTCATAAGCAGTTAATGTGTAAAGTCCCTTTCCAACCTTTTTAGATATGGTTTTTCTAGCATGTATCCATGCTTTAGCTGCAGTTTCCAAACTTTCTTTTGTTTCTTCTGTGGTGAGATATCTTTCAACATCATCAGTATTTGATGTAACTTCAACATCTCCAACCATGTTGCATATGGCTGCAAATCTGATGTTTTTATTATTCTTCATTATGGTGTCAATAAGTTGTTGATGTTTCATTAGTATACTATGGTGATAATGACAGAAATACTTTGTGCGATTTGAATTCTTTTTTTAGATAAGAATCTTAGCAAATTCGTCCATTACTTCATTGATACTTTTTTCGATTTTCCCCTTAGCAAAAAAGCCTAAAAGATTCAAATTCCCTGCTAACCTGAAGTCACCTTCAACAATTATTTTCGTTCCCTCACTAGTTTCTTCATAACTTTCAACTATGTGACTGCCCTTTGCATCTCCTTCAAGAATAAAGACTTCATGCTTTACTGTGGGTTGGATTATATGTTTTACCTTCTGTGTAATTTCTCTTCCAGCCATTTTTACGAACTCATTAGTTATGAGAGAATTACCTTCTCGTGAGATAATCTTTACAGATTTGAATATTTGAGGGAGTATTGTTGGAAGGTTCTCAAAGTCTGTCATGGTGGAAAAAACTTTGTCTTTTTCTGCTTTGATAATTTTCTCAACTTTTACTTTTGGCACATTATCTTTTAGATACACTTTCTATAAATTTGAGTCCTAAAAGGATTACATGAAAATTTAATCCTTTATAATTTTGAATTTACATTATATGCTACTTTGAGCTATATTCATATAATGAATACGTGTAAACATGAAAAAATAGCACTAGATGATTTTATTTCCCATGAAACTGACGCAAAGGGTAGATGTACAAAATATCTGTGTTACAGTCATTGCTCAACGTGTAATCTTAAATTCAAAAAGTTTTTCAAATTGCTTGATAGCAAAGGCAAGATTAGGACCTATGTGAT
>JADFJY010000024.1 GCA_022565935.1 Nitrososphaerota archaeon | reverse complement strand
TTACAGTTGAAATATTTTCATTAATATCTAAGCGAATTTTTTGTGTATTGATGTAAGGAATTTTTTGCAGTTCTTCCTCTGTTTTATCAAGCCAGAAATTGATCATCGCCTCATTTACTTCTAAATGAAATTGTAATCCAACCGCGCTTTTGTATTGAAATGCTTGATTCAGATAATGTTCAGACGAGGCTAATCTAACTGCGTTTTCAGGTAAATCAAAGGTATCTACATGCCAATGAAACACAGTAAAGGGATTTTTGAAGCCAGAAAAAAATAAGTTGTCGTTATGAATTTTCAAATCATTGTAAAATCCAATCTCCTTTAGTGAACCACGGTATACTTTGGCACCAAAAGTTTTAGCAATTAGTTGAGAACCCAAACAGATTCCCAGTACAGGAATATTTTTTTCAACACAATTTTTGATAAGTTGTTGTTCTGCTTGAAGATATGGTAAATCATCATTTGCACTTTCAGGCGCTCCTAAAATTACAACAAGTGAAAAATCTTTCTTAGGAAGTGGTTCGTGTTTTGCATTAACTAAAGTAATCTCAAATCCATCATTGTTGAGAAGATCACCCAAATATCCAGAACCTTCAGTTTTGGTATTTTGTACAAGCAAAACATCAGACATTATTTTCTCTTGAGAAAAGTGATTAATATGTTAAAATAAATTAATTAATGTGATTGTTACAGAAAAAGAAATTACAGGGTTGAAGAATTTTATTTTTCAGTTAAACTCTATGAAAGATAGTGTGGTAGTAGTTGAGGGAAAAAGAGATTCTATTGCATTAAAAAAACTTGGTTACACTAGAAAAGTTTTAGAATTTCATAGATTTGAAGGAATGATTGACTTTGCTGATTCAGTTTCAAAATATAAAAGATTGATTATTCTTTTTGACAGAGACAAAAAAGGTAGAACATTAACTGATAAAACAATTCAACTAGTGCAAAGAAGAACAAAAATAGATCTTTCTTTCAAAAGAAAACTTCGAGGAATTACTAAAGGTAAGATTATGTTTATTGAACAACTAGTTTGTTATGAATCGTATCTAGCCTAAGTTTATGGCCAAATACCTTTTTGATTAAAGGCTTCTACTACTCTTTCAACTGCCAAAACCATAGCAGCTTTTCTCATGTTGATTTTGTGTTTTTTGGACATGGCATATGCATCTTTGAATCCCTTTGTGATGTTTTTTTCCATCTTGCTTGCAACCTCATCAAATGTCCAATAGTAGCCCATGTTGTTTTGTACCCACTCCAAGTATGATATACAAACACCACCTGAATTTGCTAAAATATCAGGAATTACCATAATTTTCTTTTTGTAAATAATTGGATCAGCTTCTGGCAATGTTGGACCATTTGCAGCCTCTGCAATAATTTTACATTTTAGATTCTTGGCAATCTTTGCATTGATTTGATTTTCTAGTGCAGCAGGAACTAAAATGTCACATTTAGTAGTAAGTAATTCTTCAGTTGTGATCTTTTTACTTCCAGGAAATCCAACGACAGATCCTTTCTTTTGTTTGTGTTCTAAAATTTTACTAACCTTTGCACCATTTGGAATAGAAATAGAACCTTTAGAATCACTAACTGCAATTACTTTAGCACCCATATTTTCAAGTGATTCTCCTGCAAATGTTGATGCGTTTCCAAATCCTTGCAAAACAACTTTGGCACCTTTTAAGTTCAGTTTCAATTGCTTTGCTGCTTCTCTTACACAATATGCCACTCCTAATCCAGTTGCAACATCTCTTGCAAGGGAGCCTCCCATTGAAATTGGTTTTCCAGTAATTACAGCTGGAGTAGATTTGTTGCCATTTAGTTTACCAAATGTATCCATGATTTGTGTCATTTCTCTACCTGTTGTGTAAACATCAGGTGCTGGAATATCTTTTTGAGGACCTATGATTTCAGAAATTTTGAATGCATATCCTCTTGTTAGTCTCTCTAATTCTGCATCACTAATTTTTTCTGTTTTGGGGTTTACATAGATTGCACCTTTTGCGCCACCTAGTGGAATGTCAACAATTGCACATTTCCAAGTCATCCATGAAGAAAGTGCCATGACTTCACGTTCCATATATTCAACTCCACCTTCTGGATTAAAGTAACGAATACCTCCTTTGTATGGACCTCTGTCATTGTTATGTTGACTTCTAAAACCTGTGAAAATTCTAATTTTACCATTATCCATTTTTACTGGAATTTTTACTCTCAAAACTTTGTTTGGCATTGCAAGATATTCACGCAAACCTTTGTCTTTGATTCCAAGAATATCACATGCATCATTAACCTGTTTAGTTGCATTTGCAAAAGGATCACTCTTGAACAAGCTGATCGATCTAAATGTACTCAGATTATAAAAGTTTAGTTGGAAATTTCTGATCGCAGTTTTAGAATACGAAATTATAGATAGACTTTCTTGTAATTCAATTTCTGGTCTAGTTTATCAATTGCTTCAATGAGAGCATCAATATTAATTTCAAGGAAATTTGACAAGTGAAAAATTGCTCCGTATTTTTCGCCAATTTTTGAGACCATGTTATTTTTCTCTAGTACTTTCATGTGGTGTTGAATTGCTTTGTAATCAAGATCAAGCTTTTTTGAGAGTTGATGAGTATTGTATGGTTGCTCAAGCAAGCGCATAATAATGCGCAATCTAGTAAACCCACCTCTAGTAGTTGTAAACAAGTAAAGTAACAACTTTCGAGTCTGTTTGTCTGGTTTTCTTTGTGCAGAAACTTGTTTTGATCTAATAATTTCTTTGAATTCTAGGAGTTGATTAGTCATATTTCCTACAAATAATAAAGTCAATTTTGCTTAAAACCCTATTTCCATATCTATTCCATATTCAGGAAGATAATTAACCCTTAAATTGACTTGGAATGAACTCGTGATATTATGATGGCATCACGCGGTTACGATATGACACCTACCATGTATTCACCAGATGGTAGAATTTACCAAGTTGAATATGCCATGGAGACTGTAAAAAGAGGAACAATAGCAATTGGTATTTGCAGTAAAGATGGAGTACTTATAGCAGTAGAAGAAAAAGCTCGAACATTACAAACTGCTGATATCACACAAAAAATTTTCCAGGTAGATTTTCACATTGGAGTTGCTGCAGCAGGATACATACCAGATGCACGTATTCAAGTAGATAGTGCGAGATTCTTTTCACAAGGAACTAGAATGACATATGATGAATCAGTTGAAGTTGGAACAGTTGCCAAATATTTAGCAGATCAATCTCATCAGTTTACACAGTATGGAGGAGTTCGTCCAAATGGAGTTTCATTAATAATTGCAGGAATTGATCAAAAAGGAGAATCAATCTATGTAACTGATCCTAGTGGAACTTATGTGCAGTTTGCAGCAGTTGCAATTGGAGCAGGGTCTGACGATGCAAATGATTTTTTGGAAAAATATTACAACTCAGACATGAGTATGGATGAAGTAGCATCTTTAGCTATTGCTGCAATTAATCTAAAAGTAGAACAAAAAGACAAAGTCACTGACATTAAAATGGCAATGGTCACAAATAAAACAAAAGTTTTCGAAAAAATTTCTGAATCTGATTTAAAGAATTATTCTCAAAACGTATCAAAGTTTTCTTCAGAATAAAAGTTTTAGATTTGAAAACTATTCAATCAAGTATTCAAAGACGATAGATTATGGGTTTAGGAAGTTATTGGGGCGAAGTAATGGATGTTCTTCGAGAGATTATTCCCGTTTACGATAAAGTAAATTCTATTATTTCATTGGGCAAAGATGATGAACACAGAAATCGCGGAATTTTGGGAAGAGTGCTTCCAGGTAACAAAATTCTAGATGCAGGTTCTGGTTTTGGTAACATGTCAAAGACTGCATTAAAGCAAACTGATGGAAAAATTTCAATCACACTTTTTGATCCTCTAGTTCCCATGCTCAAAAATACAAGCACGTATTTTGAGAAATCACCAGATATGGTAAACGGAGTTTTTGAGCATATTCCATTTAGAGATGAAGAGTTTGATGCAGTTTTGTGTGGATATTCATTAAGAGACGCAATCAATTTGAGAATTGCAATTTCTGAAATTCACAGAGTGTTGAAAAAAGATGGTAGGTTTGTAATTGTTGATTTGGGAAAACCAGATGAGGCATTTATCAGAATAGGTGTTTCGTTTTATCTAAGATGCATTCTTCCTATTCTTGCATTTATTGCAGGAGGAAGACTTGGATTAAAGTTTGGAAAGTTATATGGTACATACCAGAGATGGCCTCAAAACAAAAAACTTGAGGGACTGCTATTAGAAAAGTTCTCTAGAGTAGAATTTGAGAAAGATCTTATGGGTGGGGCAATAATGGTTGCAGCATTCAAATGAACAGAGTTCTGGTACTAGTCAACATTACTGCTTTAATCATTGGAATTTCATATGGGTTGCACGGACCAATTCTGCCAATATTTGCAAAAAATGTTATTGGTGCCACGTATTCTGAACTTGGATTAATTGGATTAACCAATTTCATCCCTTACATGTTTATTCCACTTTTTGTAGGAATTCTTCTTGACAGGTTTAACAGTGGATATCTGCTTGCATTAGGAGCTGCTATCAATTCAGCATCAATCTATCTCTTATCAATTGCACAATCAGTTCCAGAAATAATGGGATTCAGAATAATGACAGGGGTGGCTCATGCGTTTTTTTGGCCACCATGTCAGGCTATAATCGCTACTGAGAGTACAGAAAAAAATAGAGTCAAAAACATTTCTTGGTTTACAATGTTTTTCGTTATTGGGTTTATGGTAGGTCCATTACTTGGTACAGTATTCCTTGATGGACTTGATATTACCTACAGAATTCTATTCCAGATTACAGCATTTATTCTGGCTACTGCAATAATCTCTGCACTCATAATCTCAAGAAAAAGAGTTAGAACTAATCATGAACGATTATCTTTCTCAGCTATTAAGGAGATGAAAAGATTTCCAGAAGTAATAATCTTATTGATTTTCTGCACATCGTCTTTTGGGATAATTCTCACAATCTATCCAGCATTTCTAAATGACAATGGGATGGGGGCCACGGAAATTTTGTTATTGTATTTTGTTTTTGGAATATCACGTGTTGTATCACTTGCATTAGTTGGAAAGTTTGCAAAATATTCAAGTCAGACTTTGATTGCTGCAACAATGGCAGTATCAATAGGATTAGCCATATCAGTTGTTGCAGATTCAATCATTGGTTTTGCAGTGTCGTTAGTTCTAATGGGATTTGGGTTTAGCATATTTTTCCCCTTGACGTTAGAAATAATTTTGAGTAAAACTAGAAAAGAAATTTCAGGAAGATTGATTGGTGCATATGAAACAGTTTTTGGAATAGGTTGGGCAATAGGACCAATCATTGGCGGTCCAATCACGGAATCATATGGAGATAAAACACCATATATGATATTTTGTGTAATAGGAATAGGAGTTACACTGTTTGCTATAATGTCAAGAAAGAAACTAGAGCCACAAAGAATCCAAAGCTGAAATTGATCACAGGCATAAAACTTGAACATTACGTTTAATTTCAAATTAGGGTATAGTAGAATATGTTTGATTATTCATTGAATATAGCTGGAAGCGAATGGATGATCATAATTTTTGTTGCAATAGTTTTGATTTTAGGAACAGGAAAGCTTCCTGGTGCTGCAAAAAAACTTGGGAAAGCTGTTAATGAATACAATAAAGCAAAAAACGAAATTCAAGAACAGATGAAAATAGGAGAAGAACGGACACCAAAAATTACAGGACCAGTCGAGACAGAACGTGAAAAGTTAGAAACCATGGCTAGATCAATGGGAGTAAATGTGGAAAAAACGGATGATGAGCTACGAAAAATGATTTCTGAAAAGATGGGTCAAAAGAAAAAAGATGAACCTGAAAATAATTAATAATTTATTTTGATTTTTTGATTCTATACAGGTTTTTATCAAGTCGTTTTTTGGCAAATTTGTAATAGTCAGGAACAATTTCAAATCCAAGAAATCTACGATTGAGAGACTTGCTGACAACTGCTACTTGTCCTGAACCAAGAAATGGATCAAATACAACGTCTTTCTTTTCACTAGAATATTCTAATAATTTTTTAATTAATTCAGAAGGAAGTTTTGTTGGTGTTTTTTCATCACCAGTCCAGTATTCTCTTTGGATATTCCATACATCTTCTTTGTCTTTGTAATGAAGACTTCGTCCATCTTTTGTTTTATCATCTTTTTTAAACCTAGAAAATGGGAAGAATTTTCGTTTCTTATCATATTTACAAACATAAAGACAATGATAATGAGAAGTAACAAATTTCTTTTTAGTAACTACACCAAACTGATATTTCCAGATAATATGGTTAATAGTAACAAATCCAACATCATCTAGTGCTTGTAAAATATCTTTGAGGTTATTCCAGCCTGAAAAAACATACATGCTCCCCGAGTCCTTTAAAATTCTAAAAACTTCACTCATCCAAGTAAATGTAAAATCATAGTAATCTTCTGGTTTGATTTCGTTGTATCCAGATAGAACTCTAGATGAAATTCGATTGTAATTTGCTTTTTTTGCTTTAAAATTTATCGCAAAAGGAGGATCAGTTATTACAAGATCAATTTTATTTTTAGGAATTAAATTCATTCCTGCAATACAATTTAAATTATAAATATTGTTGATTTTGATTTTTTTCATTTTTAAATTCAAGATTATTTACTCGCTTAATAATGTCATGGGTAAATATAGTGATTAAACAATAAATCACTAATCATTTCTTATCAAATAGATCTTGAAATTTTCATGTCCAAAATGTAAGTCAAAAATAGAGATTCAAAAAACATTCAACAAAAAAATGCATGTCTCTTGTAGAAAATGTGGTATTGAAGATCTATTAGAATTTTCAAAAAATATTGATGAAGTATTCCTTGAATTTCTTTCAAGATTTGATCAAGGTTTAGTCACAGAAAAAGGACTCTCAGAAAATCTAAAAAATGAGGGGATTATCAGAGACGAAATTGAAATAAAGCAAATGATTGGTAAAAATAATCCAGATAAAATCACAAAAGAAATTCTATTTTCAAAAAAAGACTATATCTCAGAATACAAGGTTTTGAAGAATCCTGAGCCTAAAATGGGCTGTAAAGTTGAAGACTTTGGACTAGATGAATCCATTTCTGATCATCTAAAGGAACTAAAGATTGAACAATTTTATAAATTTCAAGAAGAAGCAATTCAAGAGATAATCTTTGGAGAAAATGTTGTAATTGAAGCACCAACTGCATCAGGAAAAACTGAGGCATTTTTAATTCCAGTAATTCAAAGAATAAGAAAAGATGCAAGTGATGGAAATGTCTTTGCAATTTTTGTATATCCTACAAAAGCATTATCACGAGATCAATATCCAAAAATTCAAAAATTTGCAGAAAAGATTGGAATTAATGTCAAGATTTTTGATGGAGACACGAAACTAGAAGAAAGAAGAGAAATTATTGATCATCCACCTCAGATTCTAGTTACAAATTTTGATATTCTACATTATCACCTTTTGCATCAGACAAAGTTTTCATCGTTATTATCTTCAACAAGAATTCTTGTAGTAGATGAAGCACATGTATATTCGGGAATTTTTGGATCAAATGTTCATTATATAATAAAACGACTAAAGAGGATTTGTAGTAACAAATTACAGTTTGTTGCAGCATCAGCTACACTTGATGATGCAAAAAAATTCTGTCAGCAATTGTTTGGAGAAAAAATGCAAATCATTCATGGCTCTGGAAGAAAGGGCCAGACAGAGTTTGTGATGTTGTTTCCATCACTTAGAACTCAAAGAGCACTGATGGTTGATCTCACAAAGAAGCTAACTGAAAAAAATCACAAGACTATGGTGTTTAACAATTCACATCTAAACTCTGAGCTATTAGCAATACAAGCAAAAAAACAAAAAGTCAACATCAAAGTTCACAGGGCTGGTTTAATGGCAAACTATAGAACTGCAGTTGAAAAACAATTCAAAGAAGATAGTTTACAGGCTATTTCATGCACTCCTACGCTTGAATTAGGCATAGATGTAGGAAATGTTGATTGTGTAATATCATCCACCATCCCAGTAAACAGACTAATTCAAAGAATTGGAAGGGCAGCAAGAAAGGGACAGAGAGGATACGCATTTTTGGCATTAGGAAATGATCCTATCTCCCAATACTACAAGAATCATCCAGATGATTATTTTGAGGATACGGAAAAAATATACATCGATCCCAAGAATCCGTTTGTAGAAGAATTTCAAGTCTTAGCAATGGCATGTGATAGACCAATTTCGAAACATGAACTAAAAGAACATCAAGAAGTAATAGAGCAGCACATAATCAAAGAGAATCTTTTAGTTGTTAATAATAGAATTATTCCAAATTTTGATAAAATTAATTCAATGTTAAATGATTACAGCATTAGAGGAATTGGAAAGTCTATTGATATTTTCCTAAATGAAAGAAAAGTAGGAGACAGGGTATTGCCAATTGCATTAGAAGAATTACATAAAGATGCAATCTATTTTTTGGCAGGTATACGTTACAAAGTAAAGGAGTTTGATTATCCCAAAAAAAATTATGCTAAACTAGAAAGAATTCCAAGAGATTATCCATATTATACAAAATCACTTACAGAAGAGTGGCCAACAATTGAAACTATTTTTGAGAAAAGAAAAGCAAAGGGTATAGAATTGGCATTTTGTAAATTGCACATTGAAAAGAAAGTTTATGGTTATGTCAACATAGAACTAGGTCAAGAAATTACCCAAGGAGAAAAAGTACTATTGGATTCCCCACTAGAGTATGATTTTGTTACCAAGGGAATTGTCTTCCATGCACCAAGACCTCTCAAAGTAATGGAGAAAGCAGAAGACGAAGAGTACACTGAAGCTAGTGGATATCATGCTACAGAACATGTCGTAATAGAGGGAAGCAATATGATTACAGGAGGAGTATCTCAAGACTTGGGAGGCATTTCTTTAGGCACTTCAGGCATGATTTTCATCTATGACGGAGCAATAGGAGGAAGTGGTGCTAGTAAAGCACTGTATGATAGATTTGAAAAAGCACTTGAGCGAAGTATGCATATAGTAAAGGAGTGTCCATGTGAAAATGAATCTGGATGTCCTAGATGCACGTTCTCATATAGATGCGGAAACAATAATGAATACTTGCACAAACATTCTGCATTAGAGATTTTAGAGAGAATTAGTGATGGTGAAAAAACAGAGTTAGTTGATCCTACTGAGGGAGATAGGCCTTTAGTGTGATAAATCAAAATGGGATAAATATAGCAAAAATATAGCACCAGTATGAAAAAAGTAGCTCTTGTTACTGGTAGTTCATCAGGGATAGGACTAGAGACTGCACTAGCACTTGCGAGAGATGGTTACTATACTTTTGCAAGTATGCGAGATGTTGGAAAGGCAGGAGAGTTAGAGTATGTAGTAAAAAAAGAAAATCTGTCAATAGATGTAATAGAATTAGATGTAGACAAAGAGGAATCAATAGTTTCTGCAATAAACAAAGTAACTACTGATGGTGGAAGTTTAGATGTTTTAGTTAACAATGCAGGATACGGACAATTTGGATGCACAGAAGATGTGTCAGTTGATGATTTTAGAAAACAGTTTGAAACTAATTTTTTCAGCATTGTAAGAATTATTCAAGAGGTTGCACCAATTATGAGAAAACAGAATTCAGGAATTATTGTAAACATTAGTTCAGTTGTTGGTAGACTAGGGCTACCATGTTCTACAGCTTACATCAGTACTAAATTTGCATTAGAAGGATTAAGTGAATGTCTCAGATATGAGCTTGGTCAATTCGGAGTAAAGACTACATTAATTGAACCCGGAGTAATCAAGACAAACTTTTTTAATTCAATGAAGATTCCAGAATCAAAAATTGATCCTAAATACAAAACATTAACGGATAACATGCTTGCAGGACTTAAAATGATGGCAGAGATGGGAACTGCACCATCCCAAGTTGCAGATGTAATAATAAAGGCAATTCATGATGATGAGATTTTGCCACGATATATTGTAGGAACTGATGCTGCAATGTTCATGGAAGCAAAAAAGACAAAAACAGACCTAGAATTTGAAAAATATATGAGTAAAGAGCTATTTCCTAGTTAATGCTCACTTGTTCGTTAAATTGATATACACATAAAGGACAGTTTTTGTCAAAGTCCGCAATTTTATGATGAAAAAAAATGAAATGGAAAACACTACAACATAATGGAATCTTATTTCCTCCAGCTTATGAGGCTCAAGGAATCAAGATAAAGATCAAAGGGGAAAGCATAGATCTTAATCTAAATCAGGAAGAGATGGTTTACCAGTGGGCAAAAAAGAAAGACACACCATATACTCAAGATAAGGTTTTTCAAAAAAACTTTACTGCAGATTTTGCAAAAACTCTTAATTCTAAATTTAAAAAAATTTCATATGAAGATATTGATTTTTCAAATGCTTACAAAATAGTTGACAAAGAAAAAGACCTCAAGGAGATGATGACAAAGGAGGAAAAGAAATCTCTTGCTACAAAAAGAAAAGAACTACGAGAAAAATTGAAATCAAAATATGGAATCGCCATCATGGATGGAAAGGAAGTTGAAGTTGGAAATTATATGGCAGAACCTCCAGGAATATTCATTGGAAGAGGAGAACATCCAATTAGAGGAAAATGGAAACCTCGTGTTACTGCAAAAGATGTTACACTAAATCTTGGAAAAGAAGCTAAAGTACCTGAAGGAAAATGGGGTAAAATTATTCATGACAAAGATTCAATGTGGTTAGCTAGTTGGATGGATTTTCTTACACAAAAAAGAAAGTATGTTTGGCTTGCTGATTCTTCTGGATTAAAGCAGGACAGAGATAAGGAAAAGTACGAAAAAGCAGTAAAACTTGCAAATGAAATTGACAAAATAAAAGATAGAATTGTTAAAGATATGAAAAGTAAGGACCCAAAAATGAGTAAGATATCCACTGCATGTTATTTGATTTATAGAACTTCAATGAGGGTAGGAGACGAAAAAGATCCAGATGAAGCAGACACTGTAGGTGCTACAACACTAAGAAAAGAGCATATCAAAATTACTGCAGACACAATTGAATTTGATTTTCTAGGAAAAGACAGTGTTAGATGGCAAGAAACAATAGTAGCTGAAGGTCACGACAAACAGTTTCAGAAAAATCTTAAAAAATTAATTGAAAAGAAAAAACCAAAAGATGAAATTTTTGATAATATTACATCAAGACACGTTAATGCATATTATTCCAGTATTGTTAAGGGATTAACTGCAAAGGTGTTTAGAACATATTTGGCAACGACTGTAGTCAAAAACTATCTTGTAGAACATGACAACATCAAGGGAAAGACTGCAAATGAGAAACTATACCATGCAAAACTAGCAAATTTGGAGGCAGCTAAAATGTGTAATCACAAAAGAACTATTCCAAAAACATTTGAGGAAGCTTTACAAAAGAAAAGAGATACTCTCAAAAAAGCAGAAAAAGATCAGCCTTCAAAGAAAACTCAAGAAACTCTCAAAAAGTTAGAGACATCTGAACCTAAAACTGGTACTCAAAAGAAGAGTAAAGTAAAAAGAATCAAGACATTAAATGAACAAATCAAAAAACAGAAACTAAAACACAAAGATAGAACAGAGAAATTAAAGTTCCAAATTGATTTAACTGAAAAAACTAGAGATTACAATCTTGGAACATCTTTAAGAAATTACATTGATCCTCGTGTTGTTAAAGCATGGACTGATGAGGTAGGTGCAGAATGGGAAAAACTGTATACAGCCGCATTACAAAAGAAATTCCTTTGGGTTAAAAATGAAAATGTAGAGTGGAAGAATCTAAAGTAAAATATTTTAGAATCATTTAATTTCCCAAATTTTTCAGGCATATACATGCCGGGGTAGCTCAGCCTGGTTAGAGTGCCAGTTCACTTGGTAAACTCTAGCGGTTCTCCAACTAAGGCAATACTCATAATCTGGAGGTCGCGGGTTCAAAACCCGCCCCCGGCATTACAGATCCTGTTTAATACCCTCCCCTTCATTAGAATTTTTTAGTTATCTGAATTAATGAATTGGTGATTCTTCCTTGAAGTTTTTTATTACTAATATTTGGAATTATGTGATCAACTGAAAGTTCTTTTTTTGTTAATGTATTTGCTATTGCCAATGATGTGGTATAAAGAATTTTCATTGTAATTTTACGTATCCTCAAATCTAATATGGCTCGCATTAGATATGGAAAAACTACTGCGTTGTTAACCTGATTTTTATACTTGTAGCTTCCTGTAGCAGCAATTTTTGCCCCAGCTTTTTTTGCAATAGACGGAATGATTTCAGGATAAGGGTTTGTAAGTGCCAGTATTACTGAATCCCGATTCATATTTTTAATCATGTTCTCTTTTAGTAAATTTTTGATGCCTGAAACACCAATGAAGACATCTGCATTTACTAACACTTCAGAAAGAGTCCCTTTTTCTTTAGGGTTTGTAAATTTTGATATTTCTGTCTTGTATTTATTCATGTTATTTTTACGTCCTTTGTTAATTGGGCCGTGTGAATCCAAGACAATGATGTTTCTGCAACCAGCATACTTGAGTAATTTTCCTATCCAATATCCTGCCGAGCCAGCTCCAACTATTACAATTTTAATCTTAGATAAATTTTTCTTGACAAGTTTTAATGAATTGAAAAGTGCCGCTAGTGCAACTATCGCTGTTCCCTGTCCATCATCATGAAAAACTGGAATTGATAATTTCTTTTCTAGTTCTTTAGCAATTTCCAAAACCTTTGGCGATTCAATATCCTCAAGATTTATGGCACCAAAAACAGGTTCAATTGATTTTATGGTATCAATAATTTCTTTTTTATTCCTTGTGTTAAGACATATAGAAAATGCGCTTATTTTTCCAAACTCTCTATATAATACTGCTTTGCCTTCCATGACCGGCAATGCTGCATCTGGACCAATATTGCCCAACCCCAATACTCTGGTTCCATCAGTTACTATTGCGACAGTATTTCCTTTAGATGTAAAAGAATACTTTAGTTCAGAATGACGAAATATTTGTTGGCAAACTTTTGCGACTCCTGGTGTGTAAATTAATTTAATATCATCAACAGTCAAAGAATGAATTTTACTTTCAATGTATGTTTTTCCTTTCAGCTTTTTGTGTAGTGAAATTGCATCTTTTGGCATTGCTGTTCTCTCTAAGATCAAGTCATGTGAAAAACCAACAAAATTTCGATAATAATCACGAGTGGTACTCCTACAACTAAGATAGATTGAATCAAGTCTATTTTTGATTTTTCTTTTGCTAATGGAGAACACTCTTTAAAGGTGCTCATCTGTTTTTCTTTTTCATTCATATTTGAGAATTTGA
>JADFJY010000023.1 GCA_022565935.1 Nitrososphaerota archaeon | reverse complement strand
TACAATTTTTTCATGAAGAAGTTCATATTGTTTTTTTGTAATTGTTTTTGTCTCAAGTTGAAATTCATTAAAAAAATATTTTTCTAAAATTCTAATCATCCATCTATCTAATGGAAATGATTCTAATTTATTTAATGAAAATAACATTATGCAATCTGCAACTTTATTTCCAACACCTGGAATAGAACAAATACTCTCCTTAACCTCTAAATAATTAGATTTTTTTAAACTTTCAAAATCTATTTTTTTTGAAAAAATCATATTTGCAGCTTCTTTGATGAATTTAGCTCTGTACCCTACCCCACAATTTTTAATTTCATTAATTGATGCTTTAGCAAGATTCTTTGGATTAGGAAATACAAAAAACTCTTGATTTTCGAACTCTACCATTGTTCCAAATTTTTTTGATATTTTTTCAAGACTAGTTTTGATTTTTTGAATGTTAGAATTTGAAGATACAATAAATGAAATCAAACATTGAAAAGGATCTTGTTTGAGAATTCTCAAACCAGGATATTTTTTTATAGCCTTTCTTGTTGTGTTATCTTTTGAAATTGATTTTAATATTTCATCCATGTTATCTTTTTTTCTAAAAAAATCTGTTTTTGTATTTTGATATGATTTAATGCTTCCAGAATCATCAATTCTTAGAATATCTTGACCATTTATCCCATACCAATATTTTCCATTTTTTCTCCAAAGAAATACCTGACCACTGTTGATTGAAATTTCTACATTTATTGTATTGTTGTTTTGCATTTCAGACAGTAATTGTATCATTTACTGCAGGGGCATATGTTTCTAAACCAAATTTTTCATGAATTTCTTTAGCAAACATATCACATGATTCAGAATCCCCATGAATCGCCCATACTTTTGGGTTTCCTTTGATTTTTTTGATCATATCAAACAATTCATTTCTATCTGCATGACCTGAAAACTCAAACTGTTTTACCTCTGCTGTAACATTGACGTCTCTACCTCTTGATGATACCTTTCCTGTTTCAAGTAATTTTTTACCTGGTGTGCCTTCACCTTGATAAGATACTAGGGCAATTCCATTTTTATCATCAAATGCCAAGTTCTGCAAATAAAATACGGCATTTCCTCCAACTAACATTCCAGCAGGTGAAATTACTACACAAGGATCATTCATTGCACGTTTTCTTTCAGAATGTTCTCTTATTGCAGTTGAACTGTTGATTGCCTCTGAAAAAACTTTAGGATCTCTTAGATAATCTAGATGTCTAAACATTATTTCATTTACTTTTAGCGCCATTCCGTCCATGATAATTTTGTGTTTAAAATTTACACTCTTTAAAATACATGCAATCTCTTGAGAGCGTTCAACTGAAAATGATGGAATAAATAATATTCCTTTTCTATCCATTACTTCATTTGCAAATTCAATTAACTCCTTTTCTGATTCTTTCCTAGGTTTTTGCTCTGTTTTGGCATATGTACTTTCAGTAATTAGTAAATCAATCTCTCCAATGTCCAAATCCATCTCTCGAATCATTCTTGAACCATTTGTTTTGATATCTCCAGTATAGAAAATTCGTTTTTTCTCTGATTCTACTAAAATAGTACTACCACCAATTACATGTCCTGATTCTCTTAACTCAAAAGTTGCATTCCCTTTGATAATTTTTTGTTTAAACCCAATTTCCTTGGCATTTTTCATCATATTATTTAGTTCAGGTAAATCAAATGGATGAGAATTCTTTTCGATTTTTAGCATATCTTCAATCAATAGCTTTGATAGATCAAAAGTTGGAGGTGTTGCATAAACATCAGTATTTCCACTTACAAAAAGGGATGGGACATATCCTGAATGATCTAGATGAGCATGAGTAATTATGATTGCATCAAGATCTTTTGGTTTTACATGAACAGGATATCCTGGAGGTGTTCCTCTTCTTCCAAATAATACTCCATAATCGAGTAAAAGATTTGTCCCATTACAATTAACTAAAAACCCTGATCTACCAACTTCATTTGCAGCTCCTAAAACTTTAACATTCAAGAATTATGATGGATTTTAATCTACGTTAAAACCTTCTTAGATGAAATATATCCTATGACAATTATAGAATCTTCATAAGCTTTAATTAGTATAATCTAAGAATCGTTCCTCATGGGTAGAACTTATGACGAATGGATTAAGACACAAGATCAAGCAGTCGTTGCTAAAACACGTAAAGATGACGAAGCAAACAAACCCCTCTTAAATCAACTCAACTGGATATGGGTTAACAATCTTATGAATAAGAAACCGGAACTCAATCCTACTTCTGCAGAATTACTTGATTGGGTTACTACTGGTCAAATAGATGCAATGAGAAAAAAAACGTGAAATTTATGTTATCGTTTTGTTAAACCCAATTTCCTTGGCATTTTTCATCATATTGTTTAGTTTTGCATTAGTAATTATGATTGCATCCAAATCTTTTGGGTTTACAATGGATAGAACAAATCCGATCATTATGCCTTTTATAGAATCTTCAAAAGCTTTAATTAGTGTAAGCTAAGACTCGATCCACATGGGAAGAACTTATGACGAATGGATTAAAACAATAGATCCAGCATTAGTCGCCGCAACACGTAAAGACGATGAAGCAAACAAACCAATCTTAAATCAACTAAATTGGATTTGGTGTAAAAATATGATGGATAAGAAATCAGAACTCAATCCTTCTTCTGCAGAATTACTTGACTGGGTTACATCTGGTCAAATAGATGCAATGAGAAAAGCAGAAGTAAAATCAAAATAAAATTCATATTATCTTTTTATTTTTTATTAATCTGACTCTCTACATTTGTTTTAACTCGATCAATTTTATAACAGAGTTATGTATTTCAATCATGGTTTAAATAGTCACCAAGCAATCATTATTTTATAATGCCAATAGCAATACTTCCAGACATTGATGAACAAAGATGTATCGGATGTGCACTATGTGTAGAAATCTGTACAACTCTTGGTCCTGATGTCCTTAGAGTAAAACCAGTTGAAGGCTGGAAGAGAGGTAAAGCATTTGTTTTCTATCCAGAAAGATGTATTTCTGATGGTGCATGCATCGGTGTATGCCCAACTAAATCAATCTTTTGGATGAGACCAATGAATTATACGGCTGGACAACCAGTTCCTCTTCATAAAAATGGTGTCTTCATCAAAGGTTGGGCAGAAGACGCAGCACTATAAGCTGAATCTTTTAGCACATTCTTTTTTCTTATTTTTAATTAAACCAAAGATTTTTTCTTGATATCTTTTGACAAGATTTTTACAAAATATTTCAAGAATTTGTCATTTTTATCGTAATAAATTTCTGAAAACTTGTTGTTATCAAAGAAGCATTTCCATGTCTTTTCAAACGTAGGAAATTCTTTTGGATCAAAATCTATTCTAGATGTTTCATGGTGTGCTGCTGGAAATATATCTGAAATCTCAATAGGAATTAATCCTAACTGTGGATTATATTGACATACCTGTATTGAATCAAAATCCTTGAACTTTTTTTCTAGTTCAACATATTGATAAGACAAGTATCCAGGCTTTGAATTTGACTCACTGGTAATGATTAGTTTCTTTTTCTTTGATTTGAATTTTCTAACAATATTGTGATATGATTGAACCTCTGGACGAAATTGATCTTCTTTATCATATAGGAAAATAGCCTTTTCTTTGAATTTTGGTGTAGTAACACCAAAAAATTCATAATTATTTGTCATGACTTCAATAATTTCAAATAACTTGGGATGAGCTCTTGCCTTTTTCATTACATATTCCCATAATCTACCTTCATGGATTGCTTGCTTTACCTTATCGACTTCAAGTTTTATTGCATAAAGGTTATGAATTGCTAGTTGATTGATTTGTTCAGTTTCTTCAAGGTGGCGTAATTCATCTGGAGTATATTTTGAGCAGACTTCACAATTACATGGAAATACATCAATATCAGACAAATATCGTGTGCCATCATCTGTGATGTATCTATGATGTTTGGCATAAAGCATGTAGGATGCTGAATCAAATGTATCACATCCCAAAGCCACAGCAAATGGAATTGTTAGAGGATGTCCTGCTCCAAAAAGATGTAAAGGAATAGAGTATGGCATTTGTTTTTTTGCGGCTACAATCATTTGTGCTAATAGTCTATATTCATACGACTCCAAAAATTCAACTGGACTTCCTAAAGCCAGCATCTGAAAACCAATATCAACCAACTTCTTTGTTGACTTTGCAACAAGTTCAAAATGTTCTCCTCCTTGAATTGGACCAATCCAAATTTGGCCATTGTCTTCACTATCATCTAGTGTCTGCTTTGAAACTTTGAGAGTATGTTTAACGTATGCTTCTGCTTTTTTCAATGGTAGTCCAAATCCTGTTGGTTTGTCAAGTGGAATTGCAAAATCAGTTAAGATTCCTTTTTCAAAATTTGCTATATCAGTTGGTGAAACTTTAACATCACCATATTCTAGAACTTGATAACCTCCAGAATCTGTCATGACTGCACCATCAAAATCTATAATTTTATGAATTCCTTTTTTTATAGCTTCATCACCATAATTATTTTTTGTAATGTATGCATTTGTAATTACTAAATCAAAACCAATTGCTTGAATTTTTTTTGATGAGATTGTTTGTTTTACTGGATGAATGACAGGAATGTATGCTGGTGTCTCAATCTTTCCATGATTAGTATATAGAGTACCTATCCTTCCTGCTAAATCTGTTTTTGAAATTTCAAACAAGTAATTACACAAACTAAAAGGTGTTATTTAATCAGTCAACAAAAAACTTTTTCAAATCATTATTTTTTGTAACCAAATCAAGCCAATCTACTTCTTCATTACCTATATTGCTGGAAATTAGAGTCATTGTTTTTTCTACCACTTCTTGAATGGTTTTGTCACTAGTGTTAATTTGGAATGTTTTTTCTTGGAATTTACTTATTGCGTCATGTGCAATAATACCTAATACTTCACTACCCAAATTTTCAGTACTTTTTTCATCTGTATATTTTCTTTCTTTATAAACTGAGATTAAATCATAAGGACTTCTTCTTAAAACAATCATTATCTTTACTCTGTTTTTATCTAAAACATAAGGCGCTAAATGACCAACAATCACATTTTTCTCTGAAATTTTTCGTTCAAGGATTTTTTCTAGTTTATCAGTGTCTACATCGTTTGTATCTTTATTTTTTTCAAATAAACCTGCATCTTTTGCAATGCTATTGATATCAATTATGGATAGTTCTAGTTTTTCAGCAATTTCTTGTGTAATGGCATGTTTTCCAACTCCAGGATTTCCGGTAATTACAATTGACATGTTATACAATCACGATAAACTGCATTAAACGATTTCTGTAATACTAATAAGTAGAATTGGATTTTTGACTGTATTGCAAATTGGTTTACTAGGTAAAACAAATGTTGGAAAATCAACGTTTTTCTCAGCTGCAACTGAAACTCCTGTAACATCAGGTAATTTCCCTTTTACAACAATTGAACCAAATGTTGGTGTTGCTTATGTTAAAACAGATTGTGCTTGCAAACATTTTGGGATTCAACATGAAAATGAATTATGTGTTAATGGCACTCGTTTAATCCCAGTTAAACTTATTGACATTGCAGGATTGGTTCCAGGTGCCCATGAAGGAAAGGGATTAGGAAATCAATTTCTTGACGATGCAAGACAAGCTGAAGTTTTAATTCATGTCGTTGACATTGCTGGTAGTACTGATATTCAAGGACAGCCAGTTCCAGTTGGGACACATGATCCTATAGAAGATGTAGTATTTGTTCAAGATGAATTTGATCAATGGTTTATAGATATTCTCAAAAGAGAATGGGATAAGATTACCCGTGAAATAGATCAGAAAAGAGCAAAACTTACTGATGGTATTGCAAAACGATTCTCTGGATTAGGTATTAAAGACTATCAGGTACAAGTAGTGTTACAAAAACTAGGACTTATTTCTAGAAATCCTAAAGAGTGGAAAGATTCTGATATCCAAACTTTTGTAAAAGAATTAAGAAAAAATACAAAACCAATGATCATTGCTGCAAATAAAGCAGATCTGTGTCACGATCTTGATATTCTTAAAAAAATTTCAGATCCTGTAATTCCTTGTAGTGCTGAAGCTGAGTTACTTTTACGAAAAGCATCAAAAGCTGGAATTGTAGATTATTCTTCAGGTGATGAAAGTTTTAAAATAATTGAAGGAAAAGAAATTCTACCTCCTCAACAAAAAGCACTTGATTTGGTAAAGTCTGTATTTTCCAAAATCACATCTACTGGTATTCAAAAAATCTTAAACACTGCAGTTTTTGATTCTCTAAACTTTATTGTTGTATATCCTGTAGAAGACGAAACTAAACTAACTAACAAAGATGGCATAATTTTACCTGACACAAAATTACTTCCACACGATTCTACTGCAAAAGATTTAGCAAGTTTAATTCACGCAGATATTGCTAAGGGATTCTTACATGCAATTGATTGTAAAACCAAACAAAGAATCAGTGGTGATCAAAAACTAAAAAATGGCGATGTGATCAAAATCGTATCTACCTTAAGTAGAGGATAAAATGCTAGGTTTAGGAATTGAAAGTACTGCACATACTTTTTCTTGTGCTATAATTGAGAAAAAAGGAAAGAAAGGAAAAATTCTTTCTGATGTACGAAAAATTTATCGTCCTGCAGATGGAGAAGGAATTCATCCTAGAGAAGCATCACGTCATCATATTGAGAATAGTTCTTCAGTATTGTTTGAATGTCTTAAAGAGGCAAATATTACAATCAAAGATCTTAATCTTATTTCTTATGCTGCAGGTCCTGGATTAGGTCCATGTTTACGTGTTGGTGCAGTTGTTGCAAGATCTTTAGCCTCATTTTATAAAATTCCAATTTATCCTGTCAATCACGCAATTGGTCATATTGAATTAGGAAAACTTCTTACAGGTGCAACTAATCCTTTGGTACTTTTAGTATCTGGAGGACATACAATGCTTCTGGCATTTCTTAATAAACAGTGGAGAGTTTTTGGTGAAACTTTAGATATTACGTTGGGTCAATTACTTGATCAATTTGGGAGATCTATTGGATTTGCTTCACCATGTGGAAAAAATATAGAAGAATTAGCATCCTTATCTTCTAACTATGTAACACTACCATATTCAGTAAAAGGAAATGATGTTTCTTTTTCAGGTTTATTATCAGCTACAAAATCTATTGCAAAGAAAAGTAAAATTGATGCATGTTATTCACTTCAAGAAACTGCTTTTGCAATGATTAGTGAAGTTGTAGAGCGTGCTTTGTCATTTACAGGCAAAAAAGAATTGTTGATAGTAGGTGGTGTTGCAGCTAACAAACGACTATCTGATATGCTTCAAGATGTATGTAAACGACATGGATCTAAGTTCTTTGCAATTCCGATACAATATGCTGGAGATTGTGGAAGTCAAATATGTTGGACTGGACTTTTAGAATCAGAAGTCAAACAAGGTGCTTTACTAAAAGATACTTTGGTTATACAATCTTGGAGATTAGATTCAGTTAAAGTAGATTATTGATTTTTAATTGCCTCATCAATACTTTTGAGCCAACTTTTTGTACTGAAAACACCAAACTTGTAAGTTTGTTCATCATTTCCTATCTTTGCTGTAAAACATACTTTTTTAATTAGCAATCCTTCTTTCCATGTTTTGGTTACATTCTCTAATGAAATATCCAATATAGTATCACCAATGTGTTTAGAAAAATCCATCAATCTTGCTCTTGCTTTATCAAATGCTAATCTCTTGTTAGTTAATGTTAAAATTCCTGAACCTAAATTATCTTCATTACAATCTTCTTGTTTTATTTTTTTTTCTCCTTCTTCCATGATTAATTTTTATTGAATCCCTTTAGATATAATGTTAATGAAATTAAGAAAAAAAGGAGCAGAAGCTGACATTTATGAATTTAAATGGCAAAATTCAAAAGCAATTCTTAAAATTAGAAAAATAAAAAATTATCGTAACGCTTCTCTTGATTTAAAAATACGTAAACAAAGAACAATTAAAGAATCTCAAATATTATCTCAAGTAAAGTCATTTGGAATTCCTACACCTCTTGTTTACTTTGTAAACTTGAAAAAAGCCTTAATTGTAATGCAAGAAATTCCTGGAAAACCAGTTCATGATTTACCTGAATTAAAAATTGTTGAATTATCCAAAGAAATTGGAAAGTTAGTTGGAATGCTTCACAAAAATGGAATCATGCATGGAGATTTGACAACATCAAACTTTATCTTTTTTCAAAACACTGTTTTTGTAATTGATTTTGGATTATCTCAAAATACAATAAAACCTGAAGATCACGCAGTTGATTTGAGATTAATTAAAGAAATTCTTAACAGTGCTCATGCAAAAATCATGGAATCAACTTGGAAAAATTTCTTGAATGGTTACAAATCTATAGTTGGAAATGCAAATTATGTTAAGATCACAAAACTAGTTTCAGAAATTGAAAGTCGTGGTAGATATGCAGCAGTCATTTGATCTATTTTTCGTATCCTCAAATAGATACAAATACCAAGAGGCAAAAAAGATTCTAGATTCCTTTGGAATAAAACTTGGTTTTTTTAAATTTGATTTAGAAGAGATTCAATCAAATTCACTTAAAGATATTGCATCAAAAAAAGCAAAAGATGCATTTGCAAAATGCAAAAAACCTGTAATAATTGAAGATGATGGTTTGTTCATTGATTCACTTTGTGGATTTCCAGGTCCGTATTCATCATATGTTTTCAAAACAATCGGCAACAAAGGAATTCTTGATCTCTTACAAAATAATAGAAAGGCAAAGTTTGTTTCAATTATTAGTTATTACGATAAAAAAATTATACAATCCTTTCATGCAAAACTTGATGGTACAATATCACATTCACAAAAAGGAAAAGGTTGGGGATACGATCCAATCTTTATTCCAAAAAATTCCAGAAAAACGTTTGCTGAAATGAATAGCAAAAATGAATTATCACACAGATACAAAGCACTAAAAAAATTTACTAATTGGTATTTACACAAGTAGGAATATAGCGTTCAATTAATCGCTCATTATTCTGCAAAACTGAAATTCTTGAAACAAAACTTTCATCCATTACTGAAAATATCTTACTTTGTTTTGAAACCTGTTCACTAAAATTTTTTATTTCTTCCATTTCTAACATGTTAGAATGTTCTAATCTGTTAGTTGAACGACCAATATGCATGTATGATTTTATTTCAATAAAGTGTGGACTAGCTTTTCTAACCATTTCAGCAAATACTGGAATCATTTCTTTTATGTCATTATAGTCTCTAATCAGAGTAATTCTTAGAACTGTTCTTGTTTTCAAATGTTTTAACATTGAAAGAGTTCTATTCCATCTTTCCCATGAATCATCATATTTTGGTCTGTTTATTCTCTTAAATGATTCATAGTCTGCAGCATTTGTTGACAAGTACAATTGTGTTGGTAATGCATCTTCATCTTGTAGTCTTTGTATCATATCTGGTTCTTGTCCATTAGTTACAAGAAAAGTTGATTTTGTTGCTTTAAGTGAGTGTAGATATTTGATTAGTTCTGGTAACTTTGGATACATTGTTGGTTCACCAGAAAGTGAAATTGAATAATGACTAGGTAATAATGATTCATCTAATCTTTGTTTATCATTTCTTGAATCTCCGTAATATCCATTAATCAGTTCTTTTCTTTCAATCATCAATTTTGTTAAGATCACTTCAGGCTCTGCAACTTGTTTTGGATCCATTTTTAATGAATCATAAAACTCCATTGGTCTCCAACAATATACACAACGATTTTCACAATGCATTCCAGCTGGGGAAAACTCCATACATCCATGGGTTGAAATTCCATAAAACTTGTGTTTGTAGCAATCTCCTTCATGTTTGAATGATTTTTTTGTCCAATGACATAATGCAACTGTAGCATGATCAGCAATTCCATACTTTGCTTTTTTTAATTGCTTTGCTATTGCAGGTTTTATCTGAATTAAACGATCATCTTCTTCAACTGTTTCGGCAGAGCAACTCATGAATTCTATTCTAGTTTTTGTTTACTTAAATTGATCGAGTTTTTGTACATCATGGAAATTTTTCTTAAAACCTATTACAATTTTGAGTCGATTCTAGAGTGAGGTTTATTTACTGGATCCCCAAGGTAATTTTAGCATTGAAAAATATACATACTATATCATTCCTATTTTTGCTTTTTGCTACACTAACTAGCATGCCTATATCCTATACTTTTGCTGCTCAAGACTTTGATAATGATGGTGTTGAAGATTCTGTGGATTTATGTCCAAATTTGAAAGAAGATTATGAGGGAGTAGTTGATGGCTGTCCATCAACCTTTGTTGCATGGTACGATGAAGACTTTGATGGAATACAAGATCATCTAGATAATTGTCCAAATGTTCCAGAAAACTATAATGGATACCAAGACGATGACGGCTGTCCTGATGTATCTCCTGAAGGTGGAAAAGGTGGATTACCTGATTCTGATGGTGATGGTATTGTTGATACTAAAGATCTATGTCCAAATCAACCAGAGACATTTAATGGATTCCAAGATAGAGACGGCTGTCCTGATACTGCTCCTGTAGGTGACAGAGACTTGGATGGAATTCCAGATGCTATTGATGAATGTCCGTTAAGTGCAGAAACTTACAATAGATTTCAAGATGAAGACGGTTGCCCTGATTTTATTAGCGAATCTACTTTTACTGACATTGATAGTATTCCATATACCACATTAGATACTTCATTTGATGATAAAGATGGTGATGGAATAGCCGACCAATTCGATATTTGTCCTAATCAACCAGAAACTTACAATGGATTTGCAGATTATGATGGTTGTCCAGATTCACTCCCATCATTTATCGGTACATTAAATGATGCAGATGGTGATAGAATTATGGATGCTGATGATGCATGTCCTTTCGAACCTGAAAGATACAACGGTTTCCAAGACGATGACGGCTGTCCAGACATACCTCCTTATTCTAGTGATACTGATTCAGACCTTGATGGAATTCCAAATAGTATTGATCAATGTCCTTTAGTTCCGGAAACTTACAACATGTTCGAAGATGAAGACGGCTGTCCTGATTTTATAAGAGATAATAAAGAAATTCCAGATACTGATGGTGATGGAATTAATGATTATGTAGACTTGTGTCCAACCCAACCAGAAACATTTAATGGAGTTTTTGATAGAGATGGTTGTCCTGACACTGTTGGTACAGGTGACCGAGATTTGGATGGAGTTCCAGATCATTTAGATAAATGCCCAACTGCTAAAGAGACTTACAATAATTTCCAAGATGAAGACGGCTGTCCTGATAGTATATCTGAATTCGCAGCATTTGACTTTGATGGTGACAATATTTCAGATTTGAAAGATAAATGTCCACTAGAGCCAGAAGTGTATAATGGATATCAAGATGAAGACGGCTGTCCTGATGAAATAGTTTTAGATTCTGACGGTGATGGAATTAGAGATTCATTAGATCAATGTCCTACAACTGCAGAAACTTGGAACAGATATCAAGATGCTGACGGTTGTCCTGACAATCCATTAGAATTTGATTCAGACTTTGATGGAATTCCAGATCATTTAGATCAATGTCCTCTTGAGAGAGAACGTTACAACGGTTTCCAAGACGATGACGGTTGTCCAGATTACCCTGATTATATTACCAGCATGGATTCAGACTTTGATGGTATTATGGATGCTGATGATGCATGTCCTTTAGTTCCTGAAACTTACAACATGTTCGAAGATGAAGACGGTTGTCCAGACGTTGTAAGTGATAATAAAAGTATTCCAGATACTGATGGTGATGGAATAAATGATTACAAAGATCATTGTCCAAATCAACCAGAGACATATAATGGAATTCTTGATTTAGACGGCTGTCCTGATAATTATATCTCAACGATTGATCGCGACTTGGATGGAATTCCAGATGCAATTGATGCATGTCCACTTGCTCCAGAAACTTACAATAGATTCCAAGACGACGACGGCTGTCCAGACTCTATATTAGAATCATTTGTAGTTGACTCTGATAATGATGGCATTAATGATGTCTATGATGATTGTCCTCTAGTTGCTGAAAACTATAATGGATTCCAAGACGACGACGGCTGTCCTGATATTGATGACACTCAACTTGATTCTGATGGTGATGGTGTTCCAGATGTGATGGACATGTGTCCAGAACAAAACGAAACTTGGAACAAATATGTTGATTATGACGGTTGTCCAGATGTCGTGCCAACTGGAAATATTACAATTGATAGTGATGGAGATGGCATAAATGATGAGATCGATTTATGTCCAAATCAACCAGAAACTTACAACAAGTACAAAGATAATGACGGTTGTCCAGATATTGTTCCAGAACAATCAAGATACAAACATGATGCTGATTTAGATGGTATTATTGATGACTATGACTTGTGTCCTCTAGAACCTGAAGATTATGATGGAGATAGAGACACCGACGGCTGTCCTGACCCTTAGTAGTATCGTAAAATGAAAAAACAATATCTTTTAGGATTTTTGCTTTTACTTACCTCTACCATTGGTATGTTCTCAAGTGGTGTTTATGCTGCTGAACCAATTGATTCTGATGGAGATGGAGTACCAGATAATTTAGATCAATGTCCTCATCTTCTTGAAGATTATGATTCACAATATGGTAACAACATAGATGGCTGTCCTGCAGACTTTGTTCCATGGTATGATGCTGACTTTGATGGAATACAAGATCATCTAGATAATTGTCCAACTGTAAGGGAAACCTACAACATGTTCGAAGATGAAGACGGTTGTCCTGATTTATCACCTGTTGATGTAAAAGGTATTGCTGATTCTGATGGTGATGGATATCCTGATTACATGGACTTGTGTCCAAATCAACCAGAGACATTCAATGGATTCCTAGATGGTGATGGATGTCCAGACAGTCTTGATTCTAAACTTGATACTGATATGGATGGCATTTTAGATACAATGGATGCATGTCCACTAGAACCTGAAACTTACAACATGTTCGAAGATGAAGACGGCTGTCCTGATTCTGTTGATACAATAGAATCAACATACACTTTCCCAGATACTGACGGTGATGGAATTGATGATAGATGGGATCAATGCTTAAACGAGCCTGAAAACTATAATGATTATCTAGACTTTGATGGTTGTCCAGATGTTAAAGGTACAACTGCAGGTGATATACTTGATTCTGATTATGATGGAATCCCAGATGATAGAGATGCTTGTCCATTAGACCGTGAAAATTATAATAAATTCCAAGACGAAGACGGTTGTCCTGATAGTATTGATTACCAAATAATTGGTGATGCTGATGGTGACGGCATTCTAGATCCAAATGATTCTTGTCCTTTCAGTCCTGAAACTTATAACAAATTCCAAGATGAAGACGGTTGTCCTGATTATGTAGCAGACAACAAAATAACTGCTGACACTGACGGTGATGGCATTCCAGACATTCTAGATTTATGTCCAAATCAACCAGAGACATTTAATGGATTCCAAGATGGTGATGGCTGTCCAGACAGTCTTGATTCTAAACTTGATACTGATATGGATGGCATTTTAGATACAATGGATGCATGTCCACTAGAAC
>JADFJY010000097.1 GCA_022565935.1 Nitrososphaerota archaeon | reverse complement strand
GGGTCGAAGTCGGAATCCTTTGCACTGGTCCCACAAGCTGGTTACCCGCCTGGCCAGGGCTGGTCGACTCTCTTGAATACCGCAATCCGGCTCGTACCCCTGCATCGAACCGATACGCCAATTCAAAAGAAAGAGACTGCTGCGAGTACGTTGAATCCCTCTGGTAACCTTCGAATGCAACGTCGATACGGATGGGTATGCCTGCGATCTGGGGGTCGGCAAACCGAACACGTCCACTGCTTTTCTGACCCGGGAGTCGGTCCAGCGCGATTTCAAATGTCCTTCCGTAACCGAACGGATTAAGAAGGTCCAGATGCCCACTTCCTATCAACTGACCAGAAGATTCGGAGTTTGATGCCGGCAGAAATCCAAGCACAAAATCGAAGGTTCCCGGAGGCCCTTCTTCAACCGGAATAGACAGGACAAGGGTCGAATCCGGATACACTTCGATGAAGGCCGGTCCAACGCTCTCGAACAGGCCAGACTCGCGAATTTTATCCTCCAATGGAGAGAGTTCGACGTTATAAAAAGGAGCTCCGATAGAGAGACCCAACTCCCGGATAACAAACGATGTCCGGGTGCGATCGGCTCCGGGAAGCTGCAAACCAGCCAGTATCGTGGCAGCACCCTCGATTATGTCCAGATGAATATCAACGGTGAGCTGACTGTTCGTGTCTCCATCACCTCCGGCATCCATTTTCTCGATGTTGATTTCCACCATGATGGTGTTGTCGCGCTGGCTGACCACCTCCACCTCCGAGAAGATGGCATACATGGGGAACTTACACCACACCTGAGGCTCCTGCAAAAGCAACGACACATTGGCCAGAATCGCGAGGAGCTCGTCGGGAGTGAACCGGAGCACCACGAAATTTCTAAAAGTATTGATCCTTGTGTTCCAATTACTTTGAAATTAAATAAATCACCAATTACTGGTTGGTTTGTGATACCTTCAAATGAAACTATCATCCCTGTGACTACAACATCTGGTATCACCTCAAACATAAAATCATAAAAATTTGAACCACTTACTGCTTTAATTTTCCATTGTCCTGGGACTGCATTAGATGGAATTCTAAAAGAATCATCTGAAATCTGTCCTCCTTTGTCACCTTTTATTGCAAAAATTTCTTTACTTTTTACTTTCTCACCTTTTTCATTAATTAATGTTAATGTGACTAAAACATCTCCATGTTTAGTATTTCCTAAAATTAAAATTGATTCACTTGGTTTATACTCATCTTTGACAGCAGTTATTTGAATTTCTCCAGAGCCTGTTTGCAGACCTACTGCAAACATTTCTGTATTTTTAGTATTTCCTTTACTAACTATTGCATTGTATACCCCAGATGCATATCCATCTAGATTAAGAGAATATGATCCTCTACCATCAGGTTGTAATGTTATAGATATTGTATCACCTTTTTGTCTATCAGAAGGATCAATAATTAACAAACTAACAATATCTGATCCTTTTCCTATTAGTGAAATTATGGCTGTATCTCCTGCTTTGTAATTCAACTTGTCAAATTCTAAGTTAACTGGAATTGAAGGTAATTGTCCAATTCCTGCAAAAATAAACTCTTTTTCTTTTCCTTGTGTTGCAATTAATGTGTATGTTCCCTCCAGTATATTTCGAGTTGTTGGAAATTCAAACTCTACAAAACCAGAATCATCAATTTGAATAATATCTGAAAAAATCTCTTTTCCAAGAGGATCTTCTAACACTAATTCAATTGGATTGTTTGGTAATGCAGTTCCATTAAATTTCATAACTTCACCTGGGTCAAACTTTAAACTACTTGATGTTATGATTATTACTTTATCTGATTCCACTATCCAATGTTTTAGTATATTTTGTCTTCCATCAGTTATAGTTGCACTGTATTTACCAAATGGTGTGTCTAATGCTATGATGATTGGCTCATCCAATTTCCAGTTTCCTTTATTGTCTATCTCTGCTGTTCTTGAATTGATAATTTCTCCATCTGAATTTGCAATTTCTGCTGTAATTGCACTACCAGGATCTCCAGTTCCAAAAATCTCTAAAAAGTCACCTCTATGTATTACATCTGGAATTCCTTTAATTGTCAGTTTAATATTTTGTGTTTCTGGAATTCTATTATCAATCTCTCCTATTCTGAGACTGATCTTTTTCTCCCCTCCATTTTTATCTATTATTTTAAAATCTACCCTGTCAGCTTTTTGATCTTTGGGAATTTTCATTGTAGTCATAAAGTGACCATCTTTGTCTGTTTCAAAACTGCCGATTTTTTTTGAATTAATATAGAAATCAAATTCTTGATATGCAGCAAATTTGTCTCCTGTAACTCTGATTGATGAACCAACATTTGGTTTCTCTGGAACTATTCTAAAGATTGATTCAGATAAATCATAAACTTGTATTTGATCTTGTTTAGGCTTTGTATTTTGAACTACATCTGGTAATTCTCTAGGTAACACTTTTCCAATGCTAATTTGGTTATCTCCTTTGTCTAATGCTTTCCAATTAATTCCAGGTTTTACTTTATCTGTTTTAATTCCAAACTTTACAGATTCACCTGGTTTAATTGTTTCAGATGATGTAAAAATAATTACTCCCTGTGGAGTTTTTTCTCCTATCCATCCTTTTTCTGTTTTAAAAGATTTGAAACTAAAATCACTTCCAAGCCAAATTCTAAAAGAATTCACTTGTTCATTAGAATCATTTGTGATTTCAATGATTGTTGTCTCTTCAAACGCAAAACTTTTGACACTAACTTCTTCTGCGTAAATATTTGACGGGATTGTAATAATTAGTATTGAAAATAATAATATAATTGAAAGGAAAATTCCTCTCTTCGAGGATTTATTCATGTAATCCCGTTTAGTCATCTCTCACTTAAACCTAAAGACATTTTCCTGTTTTTCTATTTTTTACTTTAGTATTTTTCATGAGAAACCTTCTTAAATCTTAAGCCTTTGCCTTTTGAAATTTATCTAGGTTTGGCTTTGTTACTACATTTTGATATTGTCTAATTCTTTCAGCAATTAGTCTATACAATGATCTGAATTGGTCTTTTGTTTTATCTGATAGAAAACTAGTCTCTCCAAGTGCTATTTTTTCACATATGTATCTGGTAATCTCTTCATTGTCAAATTCTCCCCAATCGTCTTCTCTATGGTCTTGCCAAATCTTTCTTAATTTATCTAAGATTCCTTTACTTTCTTTCGAAGCAATATCTTTAGGTGTGAGAATTGAAAATCCTTCCTGTCTCAACTTTATCTCATATGTCTGATTTACTACATGTAGATAATCTTCAAGAACAATATAATCCTCAATTGACTCTAGCTTTTTTCCTTCTCTCTCAAAAAAGATAGTTTGAACTGGTGAGAATTCATTTGATACTAATTGGGCAGAAATTTGCTTAGATTCTTGTGTATTGTCTAATAAAATAAATGTCTTGTAACCATGATTTCTGTAAAATATTGCCAAAGGTAAAACTGAATTTTTGTTGTATGCTGCAACAACATTGAGGGGGTTCATTGAGATATTTGGATCCTGTAAGAATTTGTCAAAAGCATTTAGATACATTGAATCAGACATTGTCTCTACGATAATTATTGGTCTAGAGTTTGTTCCTATCTCTCTATCTACAATAGATTCAACAAGACCTCTGGATAACCCATACAAAATTGGTG
>JADFJY010000022.1 GCA_022565935.1 Nitrososphaerota archaeon | reverse complement strand
AGACTCTGAAACGCTAGTAGACATGATGAGTTCATTATTTGAACTGTCTTGGGAAAAAGGAGAAAATCTATATTGAATAATACAGTTTTAGCCCTACAAAGTCTACAACAAGAAGTCTCTTTTTTGGCTCAACATTCCATTGATGAAGGTCGTGAACAACTTAATGATCTAGAAATTGAACATCTAATCAAAATGACAAATAATGTTGTTATGAAAATTAAACAACAAACAATGGAGATTCCTAATGAACCAATGTGATGAGAGACACGACCCAAAATTTCAGATTAAATACGTGGCAGGAAAAGGTAGCAATTTAACTCCTATATGGTTAGTATGTGAAAAGTGCATTGAAAAACGATGCTTTAGTAATAAAGATGAAATATTATCAATCGAGGTCTTTGTATGAAAATTTGTCAAAATTGCACTAAACCATTTATAATTGGAAAAAATGATTGCTGCTCAATTGATTGTAATTTAGAGAATCTGCAATTCAAACTAGATGAATGCTTTAGAAATACTCCTACTCATACCCAACTTTTATCATAAATATTAAAGAATGAAAATTCTTTAGAAAACTATCCAAATATTTTAGATACTATCAGTATTTCAATAATGACTACTATTGGAACACCAAATACCAAAAGAGTTCTACCTAATCCTATTTTTGATTCAGGTTTTTTGATATGACTCATCTACGATTTTATGGTCACCTGAAAAAGTTACTTAGAGGTTTGTCTATATCATTTGATCAAACAAAAGTATAAAATCTGAAAGACGGGCGTGGAGAGGCATTTAATGGCCTTTCAGATTTTATGCCTATTTTAGCAAAAATGAACCTATACATTGGTGTTTGTTTAAAATGATCAAACAAGTACATACCTTTTAACATGCCATACTATATCAGGCAAGTGAATAATGAGCAATAAACAGATTACACAAAGCAACGTAGAGAAAAAGAAAGAGCCAATTTCTGTTTGTGATTTATTGAAAAATAATACTACTACAATAATTAGAAAATACGAAACTCAGACTCCAATTTATGCCCAGTTTTACTCTGACTATTACAATGAATATCTTCATTCCCTTGAAGACATTTTTGGAACATGTTATCTTTCTGAGAAACACTTTTTTGATAACCTTGGAATAGATGAACAAACTTTGAATGCCACAGATAAATTCTGGAGGGGATTCACTGAAACAATAATTTCTCATATTGATATGTATACAAACTTTAGAAAAGCACAATTCGATACAATGGTCTCTTTTATGAAATCATATGACCATTTTGTTCATTTAGGGATGGATTATTTTGCAGAGATGTTCTCTAAATTCGATGTAAATTCTCAACGTAAAAGCTGGTAAAACAATGCCTAAAAATGAAAAAATCTCCTTCAGGTTTTAATCTTAGATCCAACTATTTGAATATGATAATAGATGCGTGGTCTTTGTCATAGTTGCTTTAGATCTGGTGTTGAACTAGTAATTCTAAAAGAAGCAATAATCTGCAAAGATTGTCTAGACAAAAACAATGCAAAAAACTAAATCTACTACATTTAGAACAAAGAGAAATGAAATTAGCAGTTTTTGCTCATTGTGCAATTGATACTATAACAATTAACAATCAAAATTATGAACAGATTGGCGGCTCTGCCTGTTATTGTGGAATTACTGCAAGACAGTTCAAATTTGATGTAGATTTATTTACAAAATTTGGGCCTGATTTTCCCAAACAATATCTCACTGAAAATAAAATAAATTTTATAAATTCAGAGTCAGAAAAAAAAACTACCAAATTTACTATCTCTGTTAATGGGTCAGATAGAACTCTTACACTTCAAAATGAGTGTGACCCAATAGATTTCACTAGTGTTGATGCTGATGGACATATTGTAAGTCCAATATATCATGAAATTTCTGATGATACTCTAAAAAAAATCAAAAGCGATTCAAATTTTCTTTTAATTGACCCTCAGGGTTTTATGAGAAACAAAGATTCTCAAAATAATATTATTTTAGAAAACATTAACCTTGATTTATCAAATGTTAATGCAATAAAGGTAAACCCTGAAGAAGCTCGACACATTGTTAATGGTACTAATGATGAGATGATGTTGGCATTACAGAAGAAAGGTATCGAGTACATATTATTTACAAATAAAACTGATGTCTCACTTTTGGTAAAAGACAGAATTTATTCTATTACACTTCCAAATAAGCAAATTCATGACACAACTGGAATTGGAGATATTTTTTGTTCAGCATTTTGTTGTGCTATGCTTAAAGAAAAGGACTTTTTATGGGCATTATGCTTTGCAGGCGGTGCTGCACAAGCTGCACTTGAATCAAAGAATGTAGGATTGCAAAAAATTCCTAGAAAGGGAATCATTCAGACAAATGCTTCTTATTTTTACAATTTATTGAAATTCAGAGATTTGTAATGCGTTATTTTTTTTCGATTCACAAACTTCAACATAGTAATTTTTTGCTGAGAGATTTGAGTTAAATGATGATTTTCAAGCCTAAATCTGTAACATTTCAAAATTTCTAAATTTTTATAAAGATATTCAAAAAAATTAAACAAATTTCTCATTTTGATATCATTACCTTTATTGCTAATCTTGCATTAACCATACCATGGCAGAAGCTGGACTGGTAGCATATGGTGCTGCAATCGGGATGGGACTCTATCTGGCAGTATTGGCGTTCAGCTTGAGGCAAAGACGACCACATGGATCTGAAATGGAGACTCAGTTTAAAGGACAAATTGCAACTCCAGAACCAGCTAAAGAAGAACCAAAGACGGAAGAAAAATAAAAGAAATCTATTCCATTATCATTTAGTCATTTAACAAAAGAGCTACTGTAAATGAGAAATTTTGAATTATTTGAGACCTTGACGTATTGCCTCATTTACGACCCTAGAGAAGCTTACTGACTTTGTAGACTTTTTGATTAGAGATGCCTGTTTCTCACGTAGTTTCTTTAAGAGATCATCGTCAAGTACTATGGTAACACGTTTACTCATTTGTATCTATGATTTTCTCACCATCACTTAGTAGTTTGTTATTTTAGTTAGAACATACAGAAGCATAAGATCCAAAAGGAGATTTATTGAATCGTTTTTAATTGGCTTTCGGAACTTACACCTAATCTGCTAAAAATGAGTCTATACACAGGTGTTTGATCACTTTGATCAAGCTGATTGTGAAATCTGAACACATCTAATACTATACTAGACAAGTTCTAGTTTGATGGTCACATCAGGTTTTGCAAAAGGGTTGTAACAATTCTTCAGAACTATCTTAGAATCTTTAACAGAGATAGAAAATCCGTAGCCTTTTAGAAATTTAACATTGAAATGGTTGTTCTGACCTCTAAGAGTCATAGAATCATGTCCATAAATTGTGCCGATTGTAATTGTACTCCGCAAGAATGTAGAGAATCAAAATCTCCAAAAGATTGTCCTAATTGTACTTGGAAAGAATGTTGCTGTTGGAATACCATCAATAAATCATAATTTACATTATAATCATTTAACAAAACTCCAACGATTACTAATTGACATTATAACGTGGATTAGTAGGATTTTTCAAGCGTAGAAAGGGGGCATTCTATTTTACTGATTGTCGATAAACTCGTTTACACTTTCAACCATCAAATCATTTAACATATTTCCACTCTAGTCATGCTAAAAATTATTTTTTCAATCTCATTATATGTAATAGTCAATAGAGGAATTGAAAATGGAACAAAACCCAGAAATCGCTAGGCGTCAATGTACTGAAGTTTATGAAACAAATTTTTTTATTGCACTAAATAGTTTGTTTCATTTGTGCAAATAGGTATTTTTGGTTCTGAAACTACAGCAAATGCAGCAAAGACAATTAAAAAAATTCTAGAAGAATCTGGAATCAAATCCTTTACAATAACAAAATCAAAGAGTATGCCTGTTGATTGTATTATTGTTTTAGGCGGAGATAAGGGAGTTCGAAATTATTTTCATAGAACTTTTGATACTGTCTCTCCTGTATTGGGAATTAGTGAGGGTGAGGCTAGTGGATTTCTGGCACAAATTGATCTTCGAGAATTTTCTTCTTATGTAAACATCTTAAAAAAACAAAAATATACTATTGAAGAAGTTCCTCGACTTGGTGTAAAAATTGATGGAAAAAATGTTTATCCTGTTCTTAATGATGTTGCTGTATTTTCTTCAAAGAGTGCTATATTGATGGAGCACACATTGCGTGTTAATGGCGAAGAAGTTTGGCATGATAATAGTGATGGAATAATTATATCTACTCCAATTGGTTCATCTGCATATTCAATGTCTGCTGGTGGGCCTGTTTTGTTTCAAGATTCAGAAGTTTTTGAGATAATTTCTGTAAATTCTCTTGATGTGACTCGTAGACCAATTATTGTATCAAATAAAAGTTTGATTGAGATTGATGATATCTATGCAAGACTTCATTGTGAAGCTGTTCTTGATGGTTTGGAAAGATACAAGGTAAACAAAACTGTTGAATGTACTAAATTTGCTCCTTCTGCAAAAATTATCCGACTCAAAAAAGATTTTACTGCAATTTCTGCACTTGCAAAAAAAGTACATCTCGCTGAAGAATTACTACGTATGCCTCCAAGCTCTAAATTACTTTTAAAAACATTAGAGTATGAAGGGGCATTAACACAAAAAGATCTTGCAAACAAAACCTTACTTCCTGCCAGAACTGTTAGATTAGCATTAAGTCATCTTTTGAAAAAGGGCTATATCAAAAAGAAAGTCTCCATCCGTGATGCTAGACAGAAAATATATGAAATTACAAAGATAAAATAATTATTTTTCAGAGGCTGCTTTAAGAAATGCCATAAATGATTCTTCGGGAAATCCTGGTCTACTGTTGAATTCTGGGTGAAACTGAACACCTAGATAGAATTTATGTGATGGAATTTCAAGCATTTCCATTCTTTTTCCTCCATCACTTTCAGCTGAAAATATCAATCCATTTTTTTCAAATTCAGGAATATACTCTTTATTGATTTCGTATCTGTGCCTGTGACGTTTACTGATAGTTGTTGCGTTGTAGATTTTCTGTGCATTTGTATTCGCTTTTATTGTAATTTGATTTGCACCTAATCTAAGCGAACCGCCCATATCTGAAATATTCTTTTGTTCTGGAAGTAAATCTACTACCGGATTTTTTGCATCAGCTTTAATCTCAGATGAATTCGCATCTTCTAAATTCAAAACATTTCTTCCAAATGCAATTGCTGCTAGCTGAAACCCAAAACATATTCCAAGATATGGTATGTTTTTCTCACGTGCATAATTTGCAGTTTGAATAATTCCTTCAGAGCCTCTAGTACCAAATCCACCTGGGACTAGAATTCCATCATACTTTGATAGTGTGTTGTAATCTGTTATTGATTCAGAGTCTATCCAGTCAATATCTACTGATTTTTCTATTTGAGCACCTGCGTGTTTTAATGCATGATTTACACTTACATAACTATCAGCAAGTGTGACATATTTTCCAACCATCGCAATCTTTACTTTTTGGTCTTCGTGGTTAATCATGTTATTTGCAATTACATTCCATTTGTCCCAATTAGCTGAAGCGTTTACCATTCCAACTTTTCCAAACTTTGTAAACATTGAATCCATTATTCCTTGATCATACAGAATTTGCGGTACCTCAAAGATTGATTTTGCATCGTGACATGATAAAACATCGCTTACTGCTACATTTGTAAACATTCCAATCTTTTTCTTTGTTCTCTCTTCTAATGGTAATGTACATCTAACTGCCAAAAAGTCTGGCTGAATACCAATTCTTCTTAGTTCTTGAACGCTGTGTTGTGTTGGTTTTGTTTTTTGCTCTCCTACTACATCAAGTGATGGAGCAAGTGTTACATGGACAAAGATCACTCCTTGTGTTCCCTCTTCTATTCTCATTTGTCTGAGTGCCTCTAAGAATGGTAATGATTCAATGTCTCCAACTGTTCCTCCACATTCTACAATCAAAAAGTCTAGTTTTTCATCTTCAGCAATTTTTCTAATTCTTTTTTTAATCTCATCAGTTACATGTGGGATAATCTGAACACATACTCCAAGATACTCTCCCTTTCTTTCTGCCTCTATTACTGAAGAATATACTTGAGCTGTTGTGATATTGTGACTTTTTGGAATATCTTGGTTTAGGAATCTTTCATAGTTTCCAATATCCATGTCGCATTCGCCTCCATCTTCTGTTACAAAGACTTCGCCATGTGCAATTGGATTCATTGTTCCTGCGTCATAGTTTAGATAAGGATCAATCTTTACGCAAGAAACTTTTTGATCAGCTAATTGTAATAATTTTGCAATCGAGGAAGTTGTTACACCTTTTCCAAGGCCAGACATCACACCACCTGTGACAAAAATATACTTCGTCTGCACATTAATGAAACAAACATCTGTCTTTTGTATGTTTTGTCTGTTATTTGTTAAAATTGAGTGTGATAGTTTTTTTTTACTTTTTTGCCCTCTAAATTTTCAATAGTTTAGATTATTGCGATCTTTACAATTGTAAAAAAATCTCTTGTTTTTTTAACAAGTTTTAAAGATTTTAAAAGATATTATTTTATTTTGCTTAGTATATTGAATTCTGAGAACCTCTAGTATGGTGGTCATCCCTGAAATAGAACTTCCCCTCCATGGCAGTTTATACACTTGACCTCCATTCTTTGCCGTTAGATGATGTTATAGAATAGTTTGTTTTTTTAGACTTTTTGTAAATGATGCAATCTTTGATTCTAGTTTGTTTTGAGGAGTTTTTTCAATTAATTTCAAATATGCGCTACCAACAATTACTGCATCAGCTCCTGCTTTGATGTATTTTTTTACATCACTTGGAGTTGAAATTCCAAACCCTACACCGACAGGAATTTTTCCTTTAGTTTGCTTTTTAACATTTTTGATTGCTTTGATTGTGTAATTTTTAATTCCTGTTTTTACTCCAGTTGTTCCATAAACTGCAACAAGATACAAGAATCCTGTTGACACTTTGGCAATTTTTTGTATTCTATTTTTATTGGTGTTAGGTGATATCAGAAATATTGTATCCGCATTGCTTTTTGCTGCTTGCAGATATTCTTTTGATTCCTCAAATGACATGTCTGGAAGAATGAATCCATCAATTCCTGCTTTTTTTGCCTGTGAGATAAATTTTCCATACCCCATATGATACAAAATGTTAGTGTACGTCATTAGTACTAGTGGGATGTCAGTCTCTTTTCTAATTTTTTTTACAATGCTGAAAAACTTTGAAATGTTTGTACCATTTTTGAGTGATATAGTACTTGCGTTTTGAATTACTGGTCCATCAGCAATAGGATCTGAGAATGGAAAGCCTAGTTCTATAATGTCTGCTCCACCCTTTACCAACCCTCTTACAGCTGTAATTGTTGCTTTTTCGTTTGGGAATCCTACCATGATATATGATATCAGGGCTTTTTGATTTTTAGCCTCAAGTTCAATGAATTTTTCTTTAATTCTTGACATTTCTCTTCAAATATTTTTGTACTTCTTCAACGTCTTTGTCTCCTCGTCCTGAAAGTGTTACAACTATTGATTCTGATTTTTTTCCTTTTCGCGCAACTTTGATTGCTTCAGCTATTGCATGAGCTGATTCAAGTGCTGGAATTATTCCTTCTTCTCTAGTTAATGTCAAGAATGCATCAACTACTTCTGCATCAGTAGCTGAATGATATTTTATTCGTTTTGTATCTTTATAGTATGCATGTTCAGGTCCAACACCTGGATAGTCTAGTCCAGCTGAAATGCTATGTGTTTCTGTAATTTGTCCTTCTTTGTCTTGAAGTAAATACGTCATCATACCATGTAAGACTCCTTTAGTTCCAGCTGATAATGTTGCTGAATGCAATTTTGATTTTAATCCTTTACCTGCAGCTTCTACTCCAATCATCTCAGAATTTGAATCAACTAGTGGATAAAATGTTCCAATTGCATTTGATCCTCCTCCAACACATGCAATGACATAATCTGATGTTTTGTTAATTTTTTTCATCTGTGAAATGATCTCATTTCCAATTACACTTTGAAAATCTCTAACCATTACAGGATACGGATGCGGACCTACTGCTGATCCCAATAGATAATATGTTGTCTCTACATTAGTTATCCAATCACGAATTGCCTCATTAATTGCATCTTTTAGTGTCTTGGAACCTGAATATACTGGATACACTTTACATCCAAGCAAATCCATTCTAAACACGTTTAGCTTTTGGCGAATTGTATCCTTATACCCCATGTACACTTCTGCCTTCATTCCTAGAGCAGCGCATGCCATAGCAGTTGCAACTCCGTGCTGTCCTGCACCAGTTTCTGCAATGATTCTCTTCTTTTTCATTTTTTTTGCAAGAAGGGCTTGACCTAGTGTATTGTTGATTTTGTGTGCTCCACCATGTAATAGATCCTCTCGCTTTAGATAGATTCTAGCACCACCAATTTTCTCTGACAAATTTTTTGCATAGTAAAGTGGAGTTGGCCTTCCTGCATACACTTTGAGATAATAATCTAGTTCTTTTTTGAAACTTTTGTCGTCTTTGAATTTTAGATAGTTCTCTTCTAGCTCTTCAATTGCAGGAACTAGAGTTTCAGGAATATACTTTCCACCAAACTCTCCAAATCTACCATTCTTTGGATATCTCAATATGCACTCACCAGTTTCCTGACTTGTTCTTCGATATTATCGCTTTTCATAATGCTTGAACCTACCAGAAATGCATCAGCACCACACTTTTTTAGATATTGAATATCATCTACAGTTTCAATTCCACTCTCAGATAAAATGAGTCTTTGTTTTTCATATCCATCAAGAACTATCTCTGTAGTCTTTAGATTAATTTCTAATGTGTCCAAGTTTCTGTTGTTAATTCCAATAAGATCAGCTTTTGTTTTTAGTGCATTATGAAATTCTTGTTTTGTGTGAACTTCAAGAAGAATTTTTAATTCTTTTTTATGAGCATATTCGATAAATTCCTCAATCTCTTTGAGAAATCCTTGATCAAATAATGACTGAATCAACAATATGTAGTCTGCTCCCATTTTTTCTGCAGCATCAATTTGAATATTCTCAATCATGATATCTTTCATCAATAATGGAACATCTACTGCATCTCTTACTTTCATGAAATATTCTGGAGAACCATGAAATAGATTTGGCTGTGTAAGCACCGATAATGCTTTAGAGCCTCCTGCAATCATCTGTTTTGCTATACTTGCAGGATCAGTCAAAGTTCTGATTTTTCCTAATGATGGTGATGCAAATTTTATCTCAGTTAGAAGTGTTGGATGAGGATTGTTTTTGATTATTTGAGTGAGATCTTTGCTTGATTTATCAAGATTTGCATCAATTTCATATGTTCCATCATCAATTGCTACTTGAGAATTATTTACCAATCTTTTTAAAATATTTTCAGCCATTAGCAATCTCCTTTAATTTTGTAATGTCTCCAGTATCTTTCACAAAGTTCTCCAAAGTATGAAATGCTTTTCCATCTTTAATTGTATTTAGTGCAAGCTCTACTCCATCTTCAAAATTATCTGCAATGTTTGCAACAATTAATCCTCCTGCTGCATTTAGTGCAGTAGTCTCAATCATTGCTTGATTTGCAGTGTTGTTTAATACTTTAACAAAAGATTCTATCGCATCTTCTTTTGTTTCTATCTGAATGTCTTTGAGTGATGATTTGTGTAATCCTACTACTTCAGGATCAATTACATTACTCAATATTTTGTCATCTCGTAAAATACATACACGATTAGTTGCGCTAGTTGAAAATTCATCCATTCCATCATCAGAGCGAACAGTCATGATGTTTTCTCCACCTTTTCTTTTAAGAATTGCAGGTAGTCTATCTAAATATTCATTTGAAAACACGCCAATTAGTTGATTCTTTACTCTAGCTGGATTTGATAGTGGACCTAAAAGATTAAACGCAGTTCTTTTTCCCAATTGTTTTCTTGCTTGACTGACATGTCTCATTGCTGGATGAAACTTTTGTGCAAACATGAAACAAATTTTATGTTTTTCTAAAACTTGTACAATTTGTGATGGTTCTTGATTTAGATCATATCCAAAATACTCAAAAATATCTGCACTTCCAGATACTCCAGAAGTCGAGCGGTTTCCATGCTTTGCAACTATCCCACCAGCTGCTGCCACAACAAAAGATGCAGTAGTTGAGACATTGAATGTTTGAAGCTTGTCCCCACCAGTTCCACACATATCGATAATTTTGGCATTTTTAGGCTCAATTTTTAGAGATAATTCCTGCATTTTATCTAACATTCCTAATAGTTCATCATCTGTTTCTCCTTTCTCAGAAAGACTAGATAGAAAATCTGCGTTCTCTGTGATATTTGTATTTCCTGAAAGAATGTCCGTCATTATATTATTCATTTCATCATATGTCAAGTCTGTTTTTTCTTGTAATTTTTTAATTAATTCTGAAATCATTTCTCTTTCACCTGTGTAATGAAATTTGCTAGAATTTTTTTACCCTCTTCAGTCATTATTGATTCTGGATGAAATTGTACTCCTTCAATTAGATATTCTTTGTGTCTTATTGCCATTATCTCTCCATCATCTGCTGCAGTAGCTGTTACCTCTAGTACATCTGGGATTATTGTTTTGTCTCCTACTAAGCTATGATATCTTGTTGCTCTAAATGGATTCTTTACTCCTTTGAATAGTTTTGAATTATTATGATTCACTGGACTAGTCTTTCCATGCCTTACACATCCAGCATTAGTAACCTTACCACCAAATGCATGAATGATTCCTTGATGTCCAAGACACACTCCAAGAATTGGAGTGGTTGGTCCCATGATAGTAATGACATCACTACACACTCCAAAGTATTTTTTATCTTCAGGAGTTCCAGGACCTGGTGATATTATAATTGCATCATAGTTTTTCTGTTTTATCTCATCTAATGTTATCTTGTCATTTCTAATTACATCTGACTCTACACCAAGTTCTCCCAAATATTGTGCAATGTTGTACACAAATGAATCATAGTTGTCTATAATTAAAAATTTCATTTTGTTGCCTCCTTTAATGCTTGAAGCATTGCACCTGCTTTGAATTCTATCTCTTTGAATTCATACTCTGCAACAGAGTCTGCAACTATTCCTGCACCTGATTGAACAAATCCTTTGTTTCCATCAATGAAGATACTCCTTATTGCTATTGCAAAGTCACAACATCCATTGTATGAGAAATAACCAACTGCTCCTGCATATGGCCCTCTAGATTCAGTCTCTAGTTCATCGATTATCTCCATTGCCCTAACCTTTGGAGCACCTGATACTGTCCCTGCTGGAAATACTGCCTTGAAGGCATCAAACATGTCGTTTTCAGGCGCTAAAGTGCCTACTACGTGCGTAACTATATGCTGAACGTGACTGAATCGTTTTATCTGCATTAGAGATTCTGGGTGGACTGTTCCATATTTACAAACTCGGCCAATATCGTTTCGTCCCAAATCAACAAGCATTGTATGCTCTGCTAATTCTTTTTCGTCATGGAGTAACTCTTCTGCTAGCTCTTTGTTTTTATCTTCATCATCAGTAATTTTTCTAGTTCCAGCAATTGGAAATGTCTCTACTTTATCATTAGTGATTCGCACTAACATTTCAGGGGACGCTCCAATGATTGTCTTTGTATCTTGCTTTAAATGATACATGTATGGTGATGGATTTAATTTTCGCAATGTTTTGTATAAAGTTAGATTGTCTCCATTATTTTCAAATGCAAACTTTCTAGATAGTACAACTTGGAAAATATCTCCATCATGAATTAATTTTTTTGCTTTGTGTACAATTTCTGAGAATTTTTGTTCATCAATGTTTGGTGTTACATCACTAGAATGGAAATCACCAAATGTATCACCATTCATTAATAGTTTATCGAATCTATTCTCATCATGGTAAAAATAGAATAGTTTCTTGTGTAAATTGTCATATAGTATGCCATCATCATATATTCCAAACTCCATTAGTGGCTGTGCTGCATTGTGGGAATCAGGAATATCTTCAACTAGTCTTATTGCATCATAGTTTACTACTCCTACTGCTCCACCAAGATATCGATAACTTTGATCATCAGTTTTTCCTAAGAGTTTTTTTAGCTCAGAGAATGGATCTGTGGTTTGTATGGTTTCTGTATTATTATCTTGAGTAATTTCTACTCTATCTGTGTATCCTTTGAGTATTATTTTTGGATCAAATCCCATAACTGAAGTTTCTGCTAGCACTTCAGGACCAGTTAATGATTCAAAGAGAAATGAATGTGAATAGTTTCTTGAAATTTTATTATAAATTTGAAATTGGTTTTCAGATAAATCTAGGGGTATTACTTTTGCTTGAGGTTTTCCAAATGTGTTCACCCATAGACAAAATTTTGGTGCTTTATTATTTAAATTGAATAGTAGGTTTTGCTGGTACAATTTTGGTCTAAAATGATTAAGGTTGTAGGCATGAGTTGGTTACGGTACAGTACGGTACTTTTATATAATATTTGATCGTAGTGGAATCGTCATGCAGGGGACAAAAACAATCATGCAAGATATGCAGATTCTTAGAACAGAGAATTATTCATCAGTTAGTAGAGTAGAATGCTATGTTTGTGGTAAGGGATTAGAGGACGGTCATTCTATTACTGCAAAGACATTACCTAATGGAATAGTGTTGTTTTGTGACGTTCATTATTCATTGCAAGATTGACAGGGAGAAACTCTTCTAAAAATGGAAAAATATTTGTTCATTTGAACAAACAATAAGATTGTGTGTTCATTTGCACACACACTTCTAGATATCTTGATCGCTGTACTGTGTATGAGAACAATGAACATTGAACGACAACTCAATCTGTTTGATAACGAATCCGATACTGCGATGTATAAGCATAAACTTACTCTTGAGAAAATTAGAAATGAACTAATCAATTTTGGTCTTACTAAAAGTCAGGCAAAGGTATTCATCTATCTTGGAAAGTATGGATCGAAGACCGCATCTGAGACAGCAAAAGCATTACAATTGCCTAGAACTGAGACATATCATTTAGTAAATTCACTCCAAAACATAGGTCTGGTATTAGCAGAACTGGCACATCCTACCAAATACACTGCCAAGAAAATGAAAGAAGCCATTTCAACACTGGTAAAACAAGAGCAAGAAAGAATTGATACTCTTGCAACCAAGGAAGAATCTATCTCTGCAATGTGGGAACAGATTCCATATTTTGCAGTTGAAACTGATGAGTCAAAATCTGAGAAAATGCAATTACTACATGGAAATGGTCCAATTACAAACAAAATCAAGGACATGATTGATTCTAGTACTGATGATTTTAGAATCTATGGAAGTGTTTCTGATTTGCAGAGAATGTACCATTCAGAAATATTTGATTGGATAGATGATTCTCCAACAAATCTCAAAATGATAGTTTCACCATTAACTAGTACCCCAGAATTCTTTTCTGAACTAAATTCAAACAACATTAAAGCAATCCAATCAAATACCGAAAACAAGTGTTTCATTGTAAATGACAAAAAAGAGGTTCTCATCTTTATGCGAAATGCAACACATCCAACAAGACAGACTTTTGCATGGTGGTCAGACTCTGAAACGCTAGTAGACATGATGAGTTCATTATTTGACCTATCTTGGGAAAAAGGAGAGACACTATATTGAATACTGTCTTAGCTCTCCGAGTCCACCTGATTAAATTTTAATACTAAACTATTTGTTTTCCTAAAATAATCGCGTTTTATTGACACAATTCATTACTACGT
>JADFJY010000096.1 GCA_022565935.1 Nitrososphaerota archaeon | reverse complement strand
AATCCTAATCTAACTACACATTCAGATAATCTTGTATCTTCACTGGTTACTCTAGTTTGTATTTTGTTACAATTGCCTTTGTAAAAGATAGTTTCACTATCATTCAAATCGTTCAGATATGTTTCAAGAATCTGTTGACATTCTTTTGAGATAAAGACTGATCTTCCTGTTTGAGTTTTAGTGTATTCTGGTCTAATGTTAATTTGAATTCGTTCTTTGAATTCTAAATCAGATTTTCGAATTTGTACTGCTTCACCCATACGCATTCCACTACTGCTACATGCAAGATAGAGTGCTTTTCTTACTGGATTTCTTACTTGATCATCAATTATTCTTTGAAGCTCATCATGTTTTAGTGGATATTTCTCTTCTTTTCGTGTTCTTGGTAAAGAAAGTAGATGTTTGATATCTTGAGCATCAGTCTTTATCCCAAAATAGTAGAGATATGACCTGACATTTGAAAAGATTGTCTTTACAGAGTTTGGATTCAGCTTTTTAGAATACTCTGTAATCCATTCTTGTAGAATATCATATAGAGTATCTGTGTATTCCTCTTCGTTTTGTTTTTTCAGAATTAACAATTCCTTACAAATCTCATCTGATGTGGAATTGTGATTCTTTTCACAATACTTTTGAAATTTATTTACTGCATCAATTTTGTTATTTCTCGTGCTTTGAGGCAAATTCTCTAGTTTCTTCCTGTATTCCTCAGTGTTTCTCACTTTTCTTATGATACTAATAGATCTATTCCCTCTACTGAGTTTTTTCTTAAAGACTTGGAGATTTTGAGCTGTTTGAGCTCTCGTAGTATTATGATTAACATTAGAGTTTTAGAAATAGATTTTTATTAAATTTACAGTGATAATACTTTAGATGGGACTTAATTATTATCAAATTAAGAAGAATGTTCTCAGAGCCCGTAAATTAGTGATAAAGGCGACTAATATTGCTGGTTCAGGTCATCCTGGAGGTTCTTTCTCTATGGCTGAAATTTTGGGTTGTTTATTTTATAAATATCTGAAATTTGATCCTAAAAACCCACAATGGGAAGATCGTGATCGTTTGGTCTTATCTAAAGGCCATGCTGCTCCCGGTTTGTTTTCAAATATGGCAGTTGCAGGATATTTTCCAGAATCTGAACTTGAAACTCTAAGAAAATTTGGCAGTAGATTACAGGGACATCCTGACCTAAAATGTCCAGGTGTAGAATTCTGTGGTGGATCTTTAGGTACTGGTTTATCTTATTCTGTGGGAGTTGCACTTTCTGCAAAAATTAATTCAAAAGATTATCATGTTTATACTATTATTGGAGATGGAGAGTCAAACGAGGGCCAAATTTGGGAGGCCGCGATGACTGCTGCAAAATATAAGATTGATAATCTTACTGCTTTTCTTGACAGAAATTTTATTCAACAAGATTCTTACACTGAAAAAATTATGCCATTAGATAAAAAATTAGAAGGTGATGATCTTTCTGAAATGTGGAAAGATGCATCTCGTTGGAAGACTGGTGATAAATGGAGATCCTTTGGTTGGAATGTACTTGAAATTGATGGACATAGAGTAGAACAAATTGATTCTGCCATTGCAAAAGCAAATGCAACAAAAGGAATACCTACAATTATAATATCAAGAACAATTAAAGGTAAATCCATAGAACATATGGAAGATAATCCACTATGGCACGGAAAAGCTCCTGATTCTGATATAGTTCCTATAATTAATTATGAATTGGATTCACAATTTATGATTGCACCATCTATCATTGCAGGTGATATGACAAATCTGGAAAATGAAATTAAAAAATGTGTTTCTGGTAGAGCTGATTATATTCATCTTGATGTGATGGATGGTCAGTTTGTTCCAAACAAAACTTTTGATCATATAAAAATCAAAGAACTACGACATCTTACTATAATTCCATTTGATTCACACTTGATGATTAATGAACCTGTGAAACATGTTAGAGATTACATTGATGCAGGTAGTGACATAATTACAGTTCATGCAGAAGTAACTGACGAATCTAGTTTTGGAGAAATTCATGATTTATTAAAACAAAATCAAGTTGGTATTGGTTTTGCAATAAATCCTGATACTGAATTACCTGAATGGTCTTACAAATTTTTACCTTTACTTGATCAACTAATTGTAATGTCTGTAGTACCTGGAAAATCTGGTCAAAAATTCATTGAAGAAACTCACACAAAAATGGCTAGATTGAATTCAATTCTAAACGAACATAATTTTTCAGGTTATATTGAGGCTGATGGAGGAATAAATCTTGAAAATATTGGCTCAGTATTTGCAGATGGTGCTCGTGTCTTTGTTGGAGGTGGTGCAATTATTGGACAGCAAGATGTACGCGCAGCAATTAGAGACTTTAGAAATGAGGTTTTAAAATCTAGAAGAAGTATTTTACTTGATAAAGCTCATGAGTTAGGCGGAAACGATTTAGTGAATAAATGGATTGGTTTGCATATTGTAGGAGAAAAACAAGAACAAATTAAAAAAATTGCACAGGAGGCAGGATACATTTGAATGAAAAAATCATGACTGATATGCGTTCGGAATTTTCAAAAGTTTTGATTCAAGTTGGAAAAGAAAATCCAAATGTTGTAGTTTTAGGTGCAGATACAACTGATTCATTAAAGACTTCTGGGTTTGAAAAAGAATTTCCTGATAGATTTTTCAATGTTGGGATAGCTGAAGCAAATCTTGTTACAGTTTCTGCTGGGTTGGCAGCATCTGGAAAAATTTCTTTTGCTAGTACTTATGCAATATTTTTGCCAGGAAGAGCGGTTGATCAAATTCGAAATAATATTGCATATCCTTCACCACAAGGTAAAAAAGGTCTTAATGTGAAATTAGTTGTCTCTCATGGAGGCTTGTCTGTTGGACCTGATGGTGGTTCACATCAACAACTTGAAGACATTGCAATAATGAGAGTAATTCCTAATTTTCGTGTTTTTATTCCAGCTGATACTGTTTCAGTTTCCAAATTAACTCATCTAATGGTAAATGAGTATGGCCCATTTTATATGAGAATGGCAAGATCAAAAACTCCTTTGATTCATTCCGAATCTCAAGATTTTCAAATTGGAAAAGGTATTATTTTAAGGGATGGTTCTGATTGTACCATTACAGCATGTGGAATTACTGTTAGCATGGCTTTAGATGCAGCTGAATTATTAAAGCAAGAGGGTATTTCCTGTAGAGTTTTAGATATGTTTTCAATAAAACCAATTGACAATGAAATTTTAGAAAAAGCAGCAAGAGAGACAGGTTGTATAGTTACTACTGAAGAGCATAATATTTTTGGTGGGATGGGCTCTGCTGTTACAGAATCTGTTTCTGAAACATATCCTGTACCAATAAAGAGAATTGGTGTTCAAGATATGTTTGGTGAATCTGCTAGAGATAATGAAGTTCCTTTACTCTTTGAAAAACATGGAATAACATCTTTTAATATAGTAAAACAAGTCAAAGAAATTAGGAACAAAAAATTATGAAGATTTTTCTTGATACTGCTAATCTAGAATCTATTAAAAAATTCAATGATATGGGATTACTAGATGGAATCACAACAAACCCTTCTTTATTGTCTAAAGAAAAAGGTAATCCAAAAGATGCAATGGAAGAGATTACAAAAATTATCAAAGGTGATGTAAGTCTAGAAGTTGTAAGTACAGAATACTCTGGAATGATGGAAGAAGGCAAACGTCTTCGTGAATATGGAGATAATGTT
>JADFJY010000021.1 GCA_022565935.1 Nitrososphaerota archaeon | reverse complement strand
TTCTGTTTGAGACCAAACAACTTTCATTGCAGCACCAGAAAGAACGTATGAAGGCCTGACAATTACTGGAAACTCTACTTCTTGTGCAAAGTTTTTAGCTTCATTGAGATTTGAGAATGCCTGCCAACGTGGTTGTTGTATGTGTAGTTTATCAAGCTCTGCACTAAACTTTGAACGATTTTCTGCTCTGTCAACATCAAATGCACTAGTTCCTAAAATCTTGACACCATGTTTAGCAAGACCTGGAGTTAGATTATTTGCAGTCTGTCCACCAACACAAGTAATAATTCCTTTAGGGTGTTCAAATTCTATGATATCTAAAATCCTTTCTTGAGTTAATTCCTCAAAGTATAATCGTGTACAAATATCATAATCAGTTGATACAGTTTCGGGATTACAATTAACTACAGAGATACTTTTCTCACCATTTTCTTGCAGACCCCAAACCATGTTGACTGTACCCCAATCAAATTCCACACTACTTCCAATTCTATAAGGTCCAGCTCCTAACACAACAATTCCTTTCTCATTAGAGGGAATCTCAATGTCATGAGAATGACCGCCATATGTGAGGTATAGATAATTTGTAACTGCAGGCCATTCAGCAGCTAGTGTGTCAATCTGCTTTACAGATGGAATTACGCCTAATTTCTTGCGTAAATCACGCACATCATCAGGTGTTTTGCCTTTAGAGCGAGCAATTTGCTTATCTGAAAAGCCCATTTTTTTAGCCTCCCAAAGAAGAGATTCATCAAGTTCTGAGTCTTTAAGTTTTGATTCAACATTTACAATATTTTTTATCTTTTCAATAAACCAAGGATCAATGGTAGATAATTTGTAAATTTTCTCAACTGAGAGTCCCATCTTTAATGCAATTGCAACGTCGTACAAAATGTGATCATCAAGGTAAGTGAGTTTGTGTTCAATTTCTTCTTCTGTGTATGTTTTTTTATTGACACGATTAAGAACTAGTCCATCGTTTCCAATGTCTAGCATTCGAATTGACTTTTGAAGGGACTCCTCAAATGTTCTACCTATTGCCATTACTTCTCCAACTGATTTCATTGCAGGTCCTAGTTTTCGATTTACAAGTTCAAACTTTTCAAAGTCCCACCTAGGATGTTTACATACAATATAATCAAGTGATGGCTCAAAGCAGGCAGTAGTATTTTTTGTAATTTTATTTACTAGTTCTGATAAATTATATCCTAATCCAATTTTTGCAGACATGTATGCTAATGGATATCCAGTTGCTTTACTTGCAAGAGCAGAAGAACGTGAAAGTCGCGGATTTATTTCAATTGCAACATACCTATCTGAGTTTGGTTCAAGTGCATATTGAATATTGCATTCACCAACAATTCCTACATGTTTAGTTGCACGCAATGCTGCAGAACGCAACATATGATATTCATGATTATCAATTGTTTGCGATGGTGCAACTACAATATTATCACCAGTGTGAGCTTTCATGGATAAAATATTTTCCATATTACAAACAATGATGTTGTTTCCATCATAATCTTGCATCACTTCATATTCGATTTGCTTCCAGTGTCCAATGTATTCCTCAATTAGAACTTGGCCTACAATACTTGCTCGAATGCCTCGCTCAACTATCTCATGTAGCTCGATTTCATTATATGCAACACCACCTCCTCGTCCGCCCAAAGTATATGCAACACGAATTATGACAGGATAGCATAGTTCTTCTGCGACTTTTTTGGCATCATCAAAATTATTCACAGTTTTACTTCTCAAAACAGGAACGCCTGATTCCTTCATAGAATCCTTAAAGAGTTGCCTATCCTCAGTTTTCTGAATTCCTTTAATTGAGGTTCCAAGCACACTTACGCCATATTTTTGAAGGATACCAGATTCATCCAGTTTAACTCCGCAATTAAGAGCAGTTTGTCCACCATATGCCAGCATAATTCCATCTGGTCTTTCTTTTTCGATAATTGATTCTACGTACTCTTGGTTTACTGGAAGAAGATACACTTGATCTGCAAATCGAGTATCTGTTTGGATTGTTGCAATGTTTGGGTTGATTAAGACACTTTTCAATCCATCTTCATGAATTGCTTTGAGACATTGGCTTCCAGAGTAATCAAACTCTCCGGCTTCTCCGATTTTTATTGCACCACTACCCAATACAAGTATTTTTTTTAACGATTCATTCTTTGGCATGTGTTCCTTTCTCCATAAAGTGTTGTAACTCTTCAAAAACAAACTTGCAATCATAAGGACCAGGTGAAGCTTCAGGATGAAACTGTACTGCAATACAATTTTTTGTTTTGTGTTTTATTCCTTCAATTGTTTGGTCATCTGCATTTGTAAACCATAAATTAAAGTCAGACTTTTCAAGTGATTCAGGAGTAATTCCATAACCATGATTCTGACTGGTTACATAAACTTGATTATTTTCGAGATTAACACAAGGTTTGTTTTGTCCTCTATGTCCATACTTTAGTTTGTATGTTTTTGTATTTCCTGCAATACCAATAATTTGTGCACCCAAACAAATTCCTAATGTTGGAATATTATTTTCAATTAATTTTTTTGTGGTAACTATTGTATCAGGACAATTCAGCGGATCACCGGGACCGCTACTTAATACAACGCCTTTAGGATTGTATGACATTATTTTTTCATATGTAGTATTCCAAGGAACAAGAATTACTTTGTATCCCATTTGAAGAATGTTTCTCAAAATTGCATTCTTTGCACCAGTGTCAATTACTACAACTGATTTGTCGCTGTTACCATAAACTTTTTCTTCTTTTGTAGAGACTTCATCCATGAATTGCTGAGAATCATAATGAGGTGCAGATGATAATTGTTTTTTTATCTCCTCAACATCAATTTCTGAATCAGACACTACAAGGGCTGCCATCATAACTCCACCTGTCCTAAGTTTCTTTGTTAATTCTCGAGTATCAATTCCGGAGATGCCAGGTACTTTTTCATTATTCATCCATTCATCAAGAGTCATTGAAAGATTCCAGTGACTAGCAGTTAGAGATAACTCATGAACCACCAAGCCCCTTACCTGAATTTTATCAGATTCAAAGAATTTTGGGATTCCATAATCGTCTTTAACTGACGTATCAGGAACGCCATAATTTCCGATTAGAGGATAGGTAAATGTGAGAATTTGACCATTATATGATGGATCAGTTAGAGCTTCGGGGTATCCAACCATCCCAGTATTAAAGACAATTTCGCCAAAATTAGTTGTAGAATAACCAAAACCTTGGCCATCAATAACTGTACCATCATCAAAAACCAGCTTTCCAAACTTGTTTGCGTGGCTTGATTTCTTTGTAGTTATTGTTACCCTCGTAAAGTCCGAATGAATATGAATTTAAGTTTTGTGTGGAAAAGAAACAGAAAAATTTTGATCGCAGTAAGATGTAATGTTTAGAGAGCCTGGAACTCTTCGCTCCATTTGTGATAAGCATGAATCATTTCAGTTGAAACACTTGGTTTTCTTCTTGCCATAATATCTTTGAAATCAGCTGTAGTTAGTTCTCTTGGTTGTATTGGTTCTTCACCTTCTACTGGTTCATGGTAATCTGGAGCATTAAAAATTTCATGAACTGTTTTGATTTGTGCTGCTTGACAGACATCTTTGATATCACTTGCACTATATCCATCAAACATTTTTGCCAATTCAACAGGATTTACTTTATAACTTTTTCTTAGAGGTTCAGTGTATTCCTCAAAGAGATGTACTCTTGCTTCTTGTGATGGTAATGAAACATAGATTCTCTTTTGGAATCGTCTTAAGAAAGGCCAATCAAGGCTCCATGGTTTGTTTGTTGCACCAATTACATAAAGCATCAAATTTTTTCCTTTTTGATTAACACCATCCATCTCAGTTAGAAATTGGTTTTTAGTTCTTACTTCTCCACCAACTTCACTAGTTCTTGAACCCAGCAAGGAATCAACTTCATCTACAAACAAGATAACAGGCTTGCCTTCTTTTTCTGCATAGTGTCTTGCCATTTTAAATAATTTTGAAACATTTTTTTCTGCTTCACCTAACCATTTGCTCATCATAGATGATGCATCTACATTGATAAAGTAACCATCCATTTCATTTGCAGTAGCTGCTGCAAGCATTGTTTTTCCAGTACCAGGTGGTCCATAGAGTAGCATTCCCTTTGGCCATCCAAGAGGAAACAAGTCAGGTCTTTTAGCAGGATATATGATTGATTCACGTAATGCACTTTTAGCTTCTTCTAATCCAATCACTTGGGCCCATGTAACATCTGGTTTTTCTTTCATGATAAGGTCTTCAAAGTCATTTTCAGTTTCTTGTCTTTGAACAGATGCCTTTTGATCTTCGGTGGATGCTTTAGGATCAACTGCAGGTTCTACGCCACCAGCCTGTTGTAATGCATTAATTCGATTACGATAAGAGTTACATCTGTCTTTGTAAATTTGGTTTAGTTTGCTGTTAGGGTATAGTTGTAATAGTTTTACAAGGGCATCAATTGCGTGCTGATAGTGTGAAATTGCCATGCCACGGGCTCCCTGAGAATCATATTTTATGGCCTCAGAGGCGTATTTGCTAGCAGTATTCTCTAATTCTTGCGGTGCTAAACTCATCTTAATTACCTACGAATATGTCCTTTAGGATTTTGTTGGTATTCAATTGGGTTAATCTCAGTGCCAAGAGTGGTTAAATTAATTCCACTAGTCTCAGATTCATTATAGTCAGGTCCATCATGGAATCTTTTTTTGAAATCAGATTTTTCAGAGATATGAGATTGCATTTCTTTTACTTTGTTTATAGAGTCCTCAGCTGAGATAATTAGTTCAGATATTTCATCATCTAAATTATCAAGTGAACTTGCAGTATCTGAAATAATTGATACAAAATGTTTAAGAATTGAGCGCATCTCTTTTTTGTCATCGTATTTGCATAACATAAAATCAGCAATTCCAACAATCTTGTTTAAATCTTGTAATTCTTCTAGTGAAAGTTTATCAATTTTATCATCATCTGAGTGTTTGACATCTGATATTTTTTTGTCAATTTTTGATGAGAGTGCTCGGATACGTTCAATATCCTTAGAAAAGTTTCGTTTTGAATTTAGCATTATCAAGTATTGCATACTTTAAAAAAATCAAGATTAGGATACTGCTTTCTTATTTTAGAGTCTACCATCAATTTTACTTCATTAAGCATAATTGAGGATTCGTCATTTGATTGGCTAAAATCAAATCTTGCCTTTGTGAGGGCTGCAGAATCCAACACTATACTGCCTAAATGGACAGATAACTCTGATAATTTTTGACTGCAATGAGGAATAATAACAAACAATTGTGCACTGACGGTTCTAATCATTGGAATAACAGCAGGAAGAACTATTGGAATACTAGTTACATTAGATATTTGCTTTGTTCTTTTTTTAATTAGAGTGAGTGTTTCTAGAGAAAAAGATACAGTTCTCTCCAGATTTATTGCTCCAAGTGTTACATCACTAGTTTCATCAAAATCAGTAACCAATAATTTATTTGATTTCTTCAAGTCATCTCTTTTTTTCTTTAGAATAGATACAATCTCATCTAAGAGATGAATAGAATATTCTAGTCTTGGAACCAAAGTAACTGAATAAGATGTGTTTGAATATTCTAATGTGTAGACATTACATTTAACAGCCATACCACATAGTTGATCTAAATTTTGTATTTGAGGGCCATGTAACAATTTGTTTTGTAACCACAGTTACACCTTACCGTAGATACAATTTTGATTTTTTTTGAGTAGTTGTTTAAAGGAATTTAGCTCTCAATTTTACCTAATAATAAAATCAATCAAAACCATGGTAAATGAACATGCATTAACTGTCAGTTTAGAAGAATTTGGATTAAGTAAATATGAAGCACAGGCATACGTATCGCTAATTGCCAAAGGAACAATTACTGCAGGCGAATTGGCATATTATTCTGAGATACCTCGAACTAAAATTTACCCAACTTTGCTAAAACTAGAAAAAAAGAAACTCACAATCATCTCAAAGAGCAAACCAATAATGTGCACAGCAATTGCACCTGAAGATGCATTTGATGGAATCATTCATGAACAAATCAACAAAGTAAATGCAATGAATACGTTAGTAACTAATTTGAAGAAAGCAAGTGAGGAGAGTAGAAAGTCAAGAGGGTCTGAAGAAAAAAGATACTTTCACATTAGTGCAAACAATGTTTTAGCTCAACTTCAAATTATGATTGTTGGTTCTAAATCATCAATAAAGATTACAGTCGACCAATGGGGTTTTGGATTATTAGCTGAATGTAAAGAACAGTTACTCTCAGCACTACGTAAAAATTTAGATGTAAAATTACTTGTAGCACCAGCACAGATTTGCTCTGAATCATACAGAGCAATTCCTGAGGGAGTAGAAATCAGAGCAACAGAGATTACTCAAAATTGTTTTATCTTTGATGAGACAGAACTATTATTGGTAAACAACACTAACGGCAAAGGAGCAATTTTTTCTTCAACTGATATTCTTGGAATAAACCAAGAAAAAGTATTTTCTAATATCTGGAAGAATGCAACAAAAACCAAAGCACTTGCAGACATGACAAAAATAGAAGCAGCAGAGATTTACAAAATAATCAAGACAGTTAATGAAAATGGTTTGATGTATATTCTAAATTCACTAATGGTATCAAAAAAGCCCGAATCAGACATGCTCAAACTATTAGAGCAAAACGGAATATCATTAAAATCAAAATCACTTGATGATATCATTGAGATAATGGATGCAGTAATGCAGATAACATGCTCTGGACACGTAAATTTTGAGGCTGCCACCAAAAATATTACAATAGAGTCAAAACTAAACAGTGGACATTCATTACCTTGGGTCTCAATTTTGGATGGATGCCTTCAAAAACAAGGCTACAAAACAAGAACCATATATCAAAATAATTCAAAGGGTGAAAAAGTTCACATCAAAATTAGTAAAAACTAATGCGTTAATTTAGGCTAGATTATTCTTCAATCTTTAGAGCAGCAGATGGACATTCCTTTACAACTTTTCTAATTTCATCTTCAGGTGCTCCATCTTGTATGATAACAAATTTTCCATCTTGTTTTGTAAATACTGTAGGAAGATTCTTGACACATTTGCCTGAATGAATACAAATGTTTTCATCCCAAGTTACTTTCATTACTGTTTGTTCTAAATTCAGGAATTTATAGTATTCTAGGGATTTGTATTATACAGGTTATCCAACAGTTTGAATCAAACAGTTATCTGTTCAGGTGTGCTACTGCACGTTTCAATCATAGTTACTAATTCTTTAATCATGATGATTTTATATGTAAAAATCAAAAATTAAACTAAGAGATAATTATTTTTCTACTCTTTTCTGAGATTCTTTATAGGTGATATAAGATATTAAATCAGATGTACTTGCAAATGGAGTATTGCAACGAAGATTTTTTTCAATGAATTCAGAGATTTGGTTAGCTAGATGTTTTTGATTAATCATGAGCATACTCTTCTTTAATTAATTCAATAGTTTCAGGGTCTAACTTCTCAAAACACTTTATCAGTTCTTCTTCATTTAATTCTTCATCATGAAATAACATTCTATCTTAAAATCAGAAATTCAATATTCATGGATAATAGATAACAAACTTGTACTAAATGCTCAAAATCTAACGATTTTATTAAAATAAAATTTCATGAAAAAACTAAAATCAGACAAAGCAGGCACAATAGTCTTGATTGAAGAAAAACTTGAATCATTAGGAATAAAGTTACCAAATCCTCCAACACCTGCTGGATCATATGTTCCTGTAGTTAGAACTGGAAATTTACTATTCATTTCTGGACAAATTCCAATGGAGGACGGCAAAGTAATCTTTACGGGAAAAGTCTCAGATGATAATATAGAAACCGCGCAAAAATCTGCAAGAATGTGTGCAATTAACATTTTAGCGCAAATAAAAAGAGAAGTTGGTAATTTGGATAAAGTATCAAAAATAGTGAGACTGTCAGGATTTGTAAATTCTGAAACAGAATTTACTGCACAACCAAAAGTGATCAATTCAGCTTCTGATTTGTTTTTTGAAATATTTGGTGATATTGGAAAGCATTCAAGAATTGCAGTGGGGGTGACTAGTCTACCACTAGATTCAATGACTGAAATTGATGCAATCATTGAGGTTTCAGAATAATTAGAATAAACCTAAATGATTTAAAAAATCACACACTACATGAATAGTTTAGAAGAGATTAAATCAGAAAAATGCATTTCAGTTGAAACATATAGAAAAAACAATCAACCAGTTCAGACTCCAGTTTGGTTTGTAATTAAAGATGATTTGATTTATGTTGTAACACGAGACCAGACAGGTAAGGTAAAACGTCTTAGAAATAATCTGCAGGTAAAAATTGCACCATGTAATTTTAAAGGAAAAATTAAAGGCCAATGGATATCAGGTACTGCTGAAATTTTATCAGAAGAGAAAACAAAAGAGATTGCAAAGTTGAGGGAAAAAAAGTACGGGTTGATGGCAAAAATTGCAAAATTTCTAAGTAAAGGCAAGGGTGAGCTTTTAGCATTCTCAATTAAAGTAGATTAAAGAATTTTTTGTAGCTTTATCTCTTTTTTTAGTTTCAATGCAGTCAATCCTGCAAATCCAAAAATAATTCCCAATCCCACATAAGCCAAAACTTGACTATACTCTATTAGTACTGCAGATACGCCGACTCCAGCAACACTAGGAAGTAAAGACAATACATAGAGCCACCAGCCACAACAACCAAGTGGTACTAGAGAGAAAAATGAGAAAAATGATGTGGTAACTACACTACCTGAATTTCCGCTGAGTGCTTTTTTCTTTATTTTAAGTGTACATCCCAATAATTTGCTCTTCTCAGAGAGAAAAACTTGCAAACCAATTCCTATCCCCATTCCAAAAATTACTATAGAGTTTATCTGAAATGCAGCACTGATTGCAGCTAGAGGTTCTAATGCAGGAGTTGTAATTACAACAACTAAAAGATACACAACGATAGTAATGATTCCAACAAGGGTTGCTTTTTGAATTGGTTTCATCTATGTATCACCATATACTAAAGTTTGAGGATGAAACGCAACCCACTCAAACCAAAATCCGGGTTCAATAGGCATTCGTTCTAATTGCATTCCCCCATATTTTCCAGATATTGATAATCCATCATAGTTCCATTCAGAATTTGTTTGTAAATCAAGAATTTGTCCATCCACATATTCAAAGTCTAATATTACATCATCAATGGTTCGCTCAAAAGCACGAGCGTTTTCAGAATACAATGAAATTAACATCACAGATGTATCTCCAATAGAATCATTAATTATAATATTTGATTCAATATCATTTTGTTTGTATGCTTTGTAGATATTATCTTGATTAAATCCAATGATGATTTCTTTTGGATGCATTCTGTCATCGCTGTGCTCTACTGGAAACATTATTCTTGGGTCTGTGTAATAATTCCCATAAGGATCAGTTGCATACGAACGAATGTATCCTGTGTCAGTAGTTAATATCACAGTATCAGGATGAAGTGTGATCCAGTCTTTCCAAGTAATTACATCAAATGGAATCAAATTCAGTTGATAACCAGTCAGCTCACCTTTAACTGCGATTCCAAGTGCTTGACTCCAATAAGATTCAGTTAGTCTATCATACATCAACAAATTACTGTTGTATAGTTTTCCTGAAGTTCCAAATTCAACTTCTACTCCATTAATGATTCTCTCAAAGACCTGATTAGTATAACATAACGGACAATAAGTAATGGCTACAGGAATTCCACCTACTCTATCATTAATAATTTCATGCCAAACTAAAATAAAGATAGGATAAGCTTTTGCTTCTCCATTAATTTCTAATCCAATTACAGTATCAGAATCAGACATAAACTGAGAATCAGAAATTTCAGCAAACACAGGATTATCAATTGATGGAATTCCATCTTTTGGAGGACCGCCGCTTCTAATTTTATCAAGCGGAATGTTGTGTTTTACACCATTAGTTTCCATCATACTAAGACCAGAAGATTCAAAATTATCTCCAGTTAAGTCAGTAGTAACAGTAACTTCAGTAAATATTACTTGAAATGAAATAGCCATAACTACAAGTCCGATACCAACTATAGGTGCAATAATCTTTAGATTCAATTTTGAATAATTTTGGCGGTTAAAATATTAAAAAATTACCCCAATTTTATTTTTAATTTGGTAAAATCCTTTTAATAGATTTCAAAATCGTTCATTCATGAAAACAGAAGCAGTCCTAAAAGGAAATGTATTGCATGACATTACTCATTGGGGAATTAGAGCATCAATCGGAGCAATATTCATAGTGCATAGTTTGAAAAAGTTTGATAGTAGTTGGCAGGAATGGTTAATCAGTATTGGAATACCACCAGAAATACAACTACCAATTGCATTAGCAGAATTCATCGGAGGAATACTGTTAGTTGTAGGAGTATTGACTAGAGTTACAGGTTCCATTTTTGCAGTAATTTTACTTGGTGCAATATTTCACATCAGATGGGAGAATGGATTTTTTGTTTCTCAAGGAGGATGGGAGTGGGATTTGGTAATGCTATCGATAGTTCTTGTAATTATTGCTGCAGGACCAGGAAGAATATCAATTTCACACATAGCAAAAAAAATTCCTAGATTCTTGCAATAATTATTTTATTTTTTTATTTAATTCGGTAATGAATTTTTTTATTTTGGGTTTTGGAATAATGCATCCACATGCCTTATCATGCCCACCACCAGAACCGCCAAGGTCAGTTGCCAAAATATTAACAATTCTTCCCAAGTGAACTTTGCAGTTCTTAGAACCTCTAACTGAGACAGCATAAATTCCATAATCTACTCTTTCTTTGTATGCAACACCAACATCTTTTCCTGATAATCCCATAACAAAGTTAACTGCACCACTTGCCCCAGCGTCTAGTATTTCCATATAGCCAAGATTTTTCATAGTTTTCATTCCTTTCTTTACTTTGGCAATCATACGAGAGAGTTTTTCAACTTGGATTTGGGCAAACTCGTATGTGTTTGGAATATCATGTGGAAATTTAGAGTCTGCCAATTCTTCTACTAAATACAACAAATAATCAGGTTCTTTTTGATGTCCAACTATATTGTAAGTCATTACTGTGGCATTAATTAGTGCAAATTGTCTATCATAAATTTGGAGTAACTTTGAGCCAATTGGTCTATCTTCCATATAATCAGTAATTGCGGCACATGTTGCAATAAATGAAGCATGATCATCTAGTTTTGATTTGAATGCATCATATACAAGAACAGCAGTACATTCATTGATATTATGAATAATCTTAACTTTGAGTTTCTTTAAAGACTTTAGAACAACAGGATCAATGTCGTGATGATCAATGTAGGTTACTGCAACTTTGTTTTTTCTCAGAGTAGTCATTATATCGATGAATTCATCTTGTGTCTTTTTGCTTAGTCCCAGATCACAAATGTACAATGATTTTAGTTTTTCATCAGTAAGCACCTGATTCAATGCCTCCATTTGACCAGGATAGTCAACTAGAATGGCATCACCACCAAAGGCTTGTCTAATTAATGCAGCAGAGCTAATCCCGTCATTATCTTCCTTGTGAGAGATGCAGATAACTTTAGTTCGTTGTACCTTTACAGGTTTTTTAGTTGTGGATTTTTTTACAGGTTTTTTAGTTGTAGATTTTTTTACAGGTTTTTTAGTTGTAGATTTTTTTACAGGTTTTTTAGTTGTGGTTTTTTTAGTTTTAGAAACTGCCAATATGATTGAAAAATTATTCCCTCATTTAAATGAAGAATGGAATTAAGATTTTTTTAAAGACTTTTTGATATTTGGATTAACCAAAGAACTAGAATCAAGATACACATCATAAAATGATAATCCATCCATCTGAGTTTGATAATCAATTTCTTGAATTTTCTTTAGAACCTCAGGTGATGCGCCAAGTACTAAATCATCTAATTTTTGTAATTCTTTACGCTCTGCAGGAGACATAATTTCTGATTAAAAATTTTCATTTATGAGCTAAAGTTGGCATATTAGACTAATTGGGTAGCAAAATGTTAGTTTAGTCCTATGATTAAGAATTGTTTGCAACAAATAGTGTTTGTATACATAATTTTGGCGAAAACATAATAGAAGATTTTGGGTTATTCTCAATATGGAAACTAAAAACATCGGCTTGCGAGGAATTGAGATTGCAGACACTAAAATCTCAAATATAGATGGAGAAAAAGGCAAGCTAATTTATCGAGGATATGACATTTTTGATCTTACAAAAAATTCAACTTTTGAGGAAACAGCATATTTGCTGATTTACGATGAACTACCAAACAAACACCAACTAAATGAATTCAATGCAAAATTAGTTGATGCCAGAAACATTCCAAAGCAAATGCAAAAGAACATGGCAAATTGGAGAAAAGATGCAGATCCTATGGATATGCTTCAGGCATTTGTTGCAGCACTTGCAGGATATTTTGATGAAGAATTTTCAACTAAAGAGGCAAGCCATGACAGAGCAATTAACATCATTGCCAAAATTCCCACAATTATTGCCAGTTGGCAGAGAATTAGAAATGGATTAGAAATTGTAGAACCTGATCCATCTTTGAGTCATGCAGCAGATTTTCTATACATGATGTCAGGTAAAAAACCAACACCTGAAGTTGAGAAAATCTTTGATGTTTGTTTAATTCTTCATGCCGACCATACTTTCAATGCATCAACATTTACAGCAAGACAAGTTGCATCAACTAGAGCACACATGTATTCAGCAACTAGTGCTGCAATTGGGGCACTAAGTGGGGAATTACATGGAGGAGCAAATACAGAAGTTATGAAAATGCTTGTAGATATTGGAGAAGTAGAAAAAGTTGAAGCATGGATTAAAGAAAAAATGAGTAAAGGAGATAGAATTATGGGAATGGGTCATGCAGTATACAAGACATATGATCCACGTGCACAAATTCTAAAAGAATTATCCAGAAAACTTGCAGAGGAAACAAAAGAGATATGGTATGCCATAACAGAAAAAGTTGAAACTGTAACTATCTCTGAGATGAAATTACAAAAGGGTAGAGACATTTACCCTAATGTAGATTTGTATAGTGCATCAATTTATTACATGTTAAAAATTCCAGTAGACCTCAATACTCCAATATTTGCAATCTCAAGAGTTGTTGGATGGGCAGCGCACATTATTGAGGAGAAATTTGCAGAGGCTGCACCAAAACCTGCACTATACAGACCAAAAGCAGCCTATGTCGGAAAGTATTGCGGTCCAGAAGGATGCGAATACAAATCACTAGACTTGAGAAAATAATTTTTAATTTCTGGTACTAAGCCACTCTTTTGCTTTAGAGTTTACATCATGCTTGTACAATACTTCAAAAACCATATCATAAAATGAGATGCCTTTCTTTTGTGCCTGAGCATCAAGCCACTTGATTCCATCTGATAATTCTGGATCATACTCTGAGAATTCAACTAGTTCATCTACCATCTTTGAGAAGAATGCGTGGGATTCAAGCATGAATACACCTTTCAATCTATGATCATAAGTGACTTATTCAAAAAATATAGACAAAAAAGGTAGATTTTTCGGGTTATTAATCAGGTTTTGATCGTAATTTAGAAAATTTCTAGAATATCTCAAAATTCAAATTTTTAGAGATTATCTGTAAAAAGGCAATCCCCCCTCTTTGTGTGTAAAAACATGCGTTTGACTAAAGTAGAACGATGAACAAGGTTTTCTAAAATGGAACTTTTCAATGTAGATTCTTTTAAACGAGAAAATGGTAAAGTTGTCGGTGTAGCGTTTCAACAGCATAAAGGAAACATGAATGTAAGAATATATCAAGAAGCATCGGTCGTCTACAATGCACAAGATTCATTGAATTACAAATATCTAATTACATTTGAAAATCAATTAGGTAAACTACAAACAATCCAAATTAG